>NZ_AP022321.1:1502500-1802500 GCF_013393365.1 Veillonella nakazawae | reverse complement strand
AAGATATCCAAAAAGAAGCTGATTACATCGCAAAACAAGTTCGTTTATTAGACAATCTATTACAGTCTGCTAACTGGACCACCGAATTGATTGAAAGCTAATATCTATATAGTTGGTAGTTTGATACAGGGTGGACACAAAACTTTTGCTTTTACCAAGCGTTTTATGAATACATTCATGGGGCGAATGCGAATCTACAGTGTAGGCCTATTTGCGCACAAATGTATTGATACAATTTACAATGTATTACCACGTGTTGACTGTAAAAACGAGGGTGGCGTTGGGGACTATTTCTAAATATAAACGATAAAAAGATACCCAATTCAAAGATTTGGATTGGGTATCTTTTTTCTTAGTATTCTAATTTATCGAAATCAAATACCGCTATCTTTGATTATAGGTACGTTAGTACTACAGTATATTTAATTTTTTGATAAGTATATAAATTTTACTTTTTACTTAGTGAACTATGGTATAATATAATTAAATAATAATCATTATTTAAATATATAGATTTTCTTAAGTAAGGAGATTTCATTATGACAGCAGAACAAAAAGCAGCTACGGCAGCAACAAGTTCTACCGCAGCTAAATCAACACCTGAACAAGGTACCGAATGGATAATTTGCCGTGTATGCGGATATATTGAGGATGCTAAGTACAGGGATCAACCTTGTCCAACATGTGGTTTTCCTCCAACCGTTTGGATGGATTACAAGCCACGTCGCATTAATCCAAAACGTGAAAAATTGCTAGATCTTCATTTACATCCAATTGCGGTACATTTCCCAATCGCAGCAACAGCAGCTTCTTTCTTAGTACCTGTTATTGCATTGTTGATTCCATCTATTGCAAATGTATTATTTCCTGCCATTACATTAGTAGTGATGATTTTACCACTTCTCGTTATTATTGGTGGTATTTCTGGTTATATTGGTAGTAAATTACGTTACAAAAAAGGAACATCTAAAATTCCTAAAGCAAAGATTTACTTAACAGTTATCTACTTTATTCTTTCCTGTGCACAAGCCTACATCGCTATTGCTAACGGTGTAAATGCTGATAACGCATGGATTATGATTATTTTAGGTATCGTAGCTTCTATCTTTGCTGCCAAACTTGGTAAAATGGGGTCCTATCTATTTGCAGGTCGATTCGGCCCATATACAGCTGGCTAACCATTATTAACTGAATAACCTTTATAATGAAAAAAGTGATTCTCCCACCGTGAGAATCACTTTTTCTTTTATCTTTTTTGTTATTATTCTAAATCATCGAAATCAAATGCTGCTGCTTTTGTATAGTTTGTAACTTTTGCTTCGAAGAAGTCAGTTTTTGTACTATTCAAGTTGGAGAAGCTTTCAATCCATTCCATAGGGTTTTCTTTGATTTCAGGGTATAGATGAGGTAAGCCGATTGCTTCTAAGCGGATATTGGCAAGGTATTTGATGTAGCGTTCAATAAGAACGTTGTTAAGGCCGAGGATTTTATCATCAGTGATGTATTGACCCCAAGCGATTTCGTTTTCTGCACCTTGGCGAATCATGTCAGTGATTTTCGCTTCCAGTTCAGGAGTGAACAAGTCAGGGCGTTCACGACGTAACTCGCGGATGATGTTTTGGAATAATACAAGATGAGTTACTTCGTCGCGGTTGATGTATTTGAAGATTGTGGATGTAGCTGTCATTTTACCTTGGCGTGCCAATGTGTAGAAGAAGCTAAAACCAGAGTAGAAGTAAATACCTTCTAAGATATAGTTGGCGATGATTGTATGAATAAGGTTTGCTTCGCTAGGATCGTCGCTGAAACGTTGGTATGCATCAGCGATGAAGCGGTTACGAGCAAGCAATGTCTTATCTGTACGCCATTCGTCATAGATTTTGTCACGTGTAATAGGATTTGTTACAGTGTCCAAAATGTAGGAATAACTTTGAGCGTGAATTTCTTCTTGGAATGCTTGGATATTCAATAAAGATGCCACTTCAGATGCTGTAATATAACGGCTCAAGTTAGGCAAGTTTTCAGATTGAATAGAATCAAGGAAGTTCAAGAATGCAATAATTTTGTCAAATGCACGGCGTTCGTAATCTGTTAAGTATGGGAATTGCTTAACGTCTTCGTTCAAGGAAATCTCTTCAGGAATCCAGAAGTTGTTGAGCATTGTACGGTACATTTGGTTCGCCCAGTCGTACTTGATACGGTTCCATTCGCGAAGGTTTGTTGTGTTGCCGCCAATCATAGATTGCGTGCCACGTTCACCATGTTCGTTGAAAATCAGTTTTTTATCCATAGTAGGACTCCTTTATACAACGATGCGACCTATACTGCTATAGGTCGTCATCAGACTTATATACACATCTCGTATTAGGAGGAGCAGCTAGTGCATTCATCCATTTCAAGGGATTGGTTACGGATGTAGTAGATTGTTTTGATACCTTGTTTATAGGCCTCAACATAAAGATCTAGGATTTCTTTCGCTTTCATTTGAGGTGTGATATACAAGTTGAAAGATTGTGCTTGGTCAATATGACGTTGACGTACGCCACAAGCTTTGATGGACCATTGTTGGTCGATTGTATGCGCCTCTTTGTAGAGCCAGAATGTTTTGTTGTTCAAATCTGGTGCAGTTTTTGGTGTGAAAGAACCTTTCTTCTCTTCGATGAAGAATTTTTTGAAGATAGGGTCGATACCAGCTGTAGTATTTGCAATGTTGGAAGTAGAACCTGTAGGAGCTACGGCCATCAAATAACCATTGCGAATGCCGTATTTTGCAACGTCTGCAGCCAATTGTTTCCAACGATCGGATGTGTAGCCACGACGTGTGAAGTATTCACCAGTTTCCCATTCGGAACCTTTGAATGCAGGGTATGCACCTTTTTCTTTCGCCAATTCCATGGAAGCTTTGATGGAATAGTACGCGATGTTTTCGAACAATTTATCTGCTACTTCAATGTGCTCATCAGATTCCCATTGGATATCGTGGTTTACAAGGTAATGGTGGTAACCAGAAGTACCAAGACCAATAGCACGGTATTTATCAGAAGTCATGCGAGATTCTGGAACTGGTGCTTGGTTGATAGAAATAACATTGTCTAACATGCGGATTTGAAGAGCGATATTTTCTTCCAATTCTTCGTCAGAAATACGGCCAAGGCTGATGGAGTTCAAGTTACATGTAACCATGTCGCCTGTATTTGTTTTTGTAGTGATAGTGCCGTCTTCGTTGATGATTTCTTCAGCAAGGTTTGTGAAGCCAACGTTTTGTGCAATTTCGTGGCACAAGTTGGACGCGTAAATCATACCTGCATGTTTGTTAGGGTTTGCAGCGTTTACAGTGTCGCGGAAGAAGATGAATGGTGTACCAGTTTCAACAGCAGAGCGCATGATTTTTTTCATCATGTCTAGTGCTGGCACTTCGATGCCGTGTAAGTTCGGATCTTGTTCACATTCAAGGTAACGTTTTGTGAACTCTTTGTTATCGTCTGTGTCGTAGAAGTCCTCTAGAGCATAGCCTTTTACAGCCAAGATTTCATGAGGGTCGAAGAGGGTGAAGTTTTCACGGCCGATCATGCGTTCCATGAAGATGTTTGGAACAGAGATAGCAGGGAAGATATCGTGTGCTTTACGACGGTCGTCACCATTATTTGTACGAAGCTCTACGAATTCGTAGAAGTCTTTGTGCCAAATATCGAGTGTTACTGTAGCACCGCCTTTGCGTTTACCCAATTGGTCTACGGCAACCGCTGTATCGTTGTATAAACGGATCCAAGGAATAACGCCACCAGAGGAGTTTTTGAAACCGCGGATATCGGAGTTCAATGCACGAACTTTACCAAGGTAGATACCAAGAGCACCACCGTGTTTAGATACGCGGGAGAACTTGCTGTTTACGTCGTAAATGGACCATAAGTTATCATCTACACCAGAGATAAAGCAAGAGGACAACTGATGGAATGGTGTACCTGCATTTGCCAATGTAGGTGTAGCTGTTGTCATTTTTAACTGGCTCATCAAATCGTAGAATTTCTTAGCGTATTCTACTTTGTTTTCGCCCTCTACCAATGCCAAGTGCATTGCTATAGCCATGAAGCGTTCTTGTGGCAATTCAAAGATTTCTTTGTTGAAGCCTTTTACCAAGTAACGGTCAGCCAATAATTTAAGACCTTCATAGTTGAAGAGGTAGTCGCGCTTAGGTTTGATGTAATCGCCTAATTCTTGCAATTCATCAGGTGTATATTCTGTAACGAAGAAGTCAGCGTATTTTTTCTCTTCTACAAGCATGTGTACAAGATTTGGGAAGTTGCCATAACCGAATGCTTTATAACGACGAGTGATAGCGGCTTCTTTATAGAGATCGAACAAGAAGAGGCGAGCTGCTACAAACTGCCAATCTTGGTTCATTTTATTAACTTGGTTGCCGAAACCGTCGTCTTTTTTAGAGATAACCTTTTCGATAGCAGTTTGTACTAAAGTTTTTTGAATCTCTTTAGTAGTCATGCCATCAACGAATTGTAACTTCGCATCTAACTCCAATTCTAGTGGATCACAAGAATCTAACCCCAAACATGCGAAGGCAATCATACGTTTCGTTTTTTCAACGGATAAAGGCTCGAAATGGCCATCCCGTTTCTTGATCATAATCTCCATTACTGTTCCCCTTGAGTCTTAAAAGTAATAAAACTGTTAATCTAAGCATATATAAGATTAGACTGAAAAGTATAAAATATCTTTAAGTTAAATCTAATCAGAAAAATAAGAAAACTACTATATGTTGTAGTTTTCCTATTAAGCTTATACATTATGTTACGATTATAGCGAAAAAAATCTATACATTCAATATTGACATTTAGAAATTTATAAATATAGTATGCTTAAATTTATCGATATAGTTATAAATACTAGAAAATACTATATGGGATGCATATATGATGATTTTGAATGCTATATCTCTTTTGAGAATAGTAAAATAGTACGTGGCACTATATAAAATTCCGTTCTATATCGTTCTATATACTATTGTGATTTATTTTATTAAAAGCATGTCATATATGTCCTATAATAGATATATAGTAAATAGGAGGTAAGACATGAAGTCTATTGTTATATATTCATCCCTTACGGGAAATACTAAACAAGTGGCAGAGGCTATTACTAGCGTATTGCCTGCAGGTACACCATGTGTATCTATGAAAGAAGTGCCGTCCGATATATCATCCTATGATCTTGTATTTGCAGGATTTTGGGTGGATAAAGGGACAGCTAATAAAGAGGCCCGTGATGTACTAGGCACATTGCATAATCCTCACATTGCTCTGTTTGCAACAGCTGGCGTACCACCGCAAATGGCACATGCTAAGGAGAGCTTAATTAATGCAGCAAATTGTTTACCTGATGGCGTAGAGCCTGTAGGAACCTTCATCTGCCAAGGTAAGGTAGATCCTAAGGTTATCGAAATGATGTACAAGATGTTCCCGAAAGGGCATAGCCATGGTCAATCTGCTGATCGCGATGCACGTCATAAACAAGCTGCAGTACATCCAAATGAAGACGATTTTAAAGCGGCCCAAGACTTTGCTGAAGATATCCTTACAAAGCTTGGATAATAATAAGAGCAGTACCCCTGTGGGGTACTGCTTTTGTCATATTATATATGATGTTGTAATTATTACTATATTGTATTATATGCTTAATTATAAAGTACATTAAATTTAAGTTTACGTGTATCGAATTGGTTTATGAAGTACGACGTAATTAATAACTTATATCCATTGCCTTCTATAATGACCGGATCGATAGCTGTTTTATCGACTGTAAGGAACTTATCATAAATATGATGAACCTCTGTTACTCCATTTGGTAGAGATACCTCTAAATCAAGGCCGTTGTTGAGGAACTTGAAGGAGATGGAGTCGAAGTTGGCAGACTCTACTTGGTATTCTTTAAGATCTTGTTCGTATACAATTAACTCGATGTTTTCAATGTATTTATCGTATCCTGCAATAGAGATAACCTTTGGTGCAGACAAAGCATCAAAATTGATATACTCGACGCGTCTGCCGTTTGTTGGGTTTGTATCTGGCAGTTTTAAATCATCTACAGGGACATATGGTGTGCCATAGTCCGTGAAGTTAGGGTCAAAGGTAGCAGCTATTGGTAGGCTTGCATGCCATTCGCCATCAACTTTAGTATAGGTCACAAATTCACGATACGTTGTATATCCTATGAATGGCGTCAAGAGAACAGTACCTAAGGCAAGAGCCAAAACTGTTGTGTGTACAGATGGTTTTAAACCCTTCACAAGAGAGTATACATTGTGTACTAAGAAGATTAAATTGAATGCACTCACGTAAATCGTATTGAGCCAGAGAACTGGTTCATTAATCACACGTTTACCGATAAGAGCTAAGCACAGTGTAGTTAACGTAATGAATAAGAAACATAGGATTTGCTGTGTTCTGCTACTTTCACTAGATCTAAAGCTAGCCAAGTAGAATAGGTAGAAAATGGCTACATACGGATAATAGGTATAGAAGAAACGCGTATCCTCTCGAAGCCCTAACAGGATCAAGACTAAATAGATATTAGCTAGAATGCCTGTAATAATGGACGCCTTAGGCAAGATGATGCCGAATACAACAGTAAAAAATGAGTTTGGTGCTGGAGGACCTGCGGGATCCTCTTTGTAAGAACATACCATAGATAGACAAATGAACATATTAATGGATGCGAGTACCTTAAAAATGGTTTCTTCAAAGCTGAATGGTTGGTCCACGATGATGAAGAAGAACCATAAACTCATGATGATAACAATGTTATATATCGTAGACGTAACAAGGGTGATGCCAATCCGTTTGATGCGGTTAATGATTTCACCGATGTAGTGTTCACTAGGCGATGTGAAATACAAGGCAATCATGGAGTACAGCCATAGGTACGATATATTTTCCGTAGCCAGTTCAATACCCCGCACATAGCCGTAGCTTTCGTGAATCATATAAAGGCCAACGCTGATTCCGATACTTACTAAGGTATATAAAATGGAAAACTTTCGAGCCCTTGTTATATAGCTTTGTAATATAACGATAAAGAAATACAGTGAGTATAGCTTAATGTCGACTTCGGCAAACCAATCTTGTTCAATATACAACGGTGTACATGAAAATACGGCAATTAATGCCAGCAATATAGGTGACTGCGTTGCAAGGTCCCGCAGCGAAGACCATAAATGTTTAATAGCAAATTTCATAGATGTTCTCTCCCTCTATAAATATAAATACCCCCTCTTATTATTAGTATACCTGTTTTCTGGTGAAAGCCCTATGAGGTTTTACATGCTTTTAAATATCCTTTACAATAACACTAAGAACTAGTTTTCAAAGAAAAGAGGTTATCACATGGAATTCTCTTATTTTTTACCTGTAAATATCCAATTTGGTTGGAATAAAGTAGATAATGTTGCTGAGTTTGTTGCACCGTACGGCAAGAAAGCACTTATTGTAACTGGTCGTACTAGTGCTAAAAAATCTGGTTTATATGACCGGGTGGTAGCAAAGCTTGATGCAGCTCATATCGGTCATGTATTGTTTGATCAAGTGGATGCCAATCCATTGACCACGACAGCCTTAGACGGCGCTGCGTTAGCTAAATCTGAAAGCTGTGATATGGTTATTGCTATCGGCGGTGGTTCCATCATGGACTGTGCTAAAGGGATTGCCTTTATGGCGGTGAATGAAGGCGATATTAACGACTATATTTTCAACCGTAAAGTTAGTGATAATGCATTGCCTCTTATTGTTATTCCAACGACTTGTGGTACCGGCTCTGAAGGTAACGGTTTTGGGGTGCTTACCAATCCTGAAACAGGTGATAAGAAATCCTTACGCTGCAATGCTATTGTGCCAAAGGTTTCTATTGTAGATCCTGCTGTAATGGGTACAATGCCACCTCATGTATTGGCATCTGTAGGCTTTGATGCACTATGCCACAACATCGAGGCCTATACCTCTAAAACAGCACAACCTTTCACCGATGCATTGGCTCATTATGCGGTGACATTATTAGCACAATATCTTGTACCTCTATATAAACATGTGAAAGCAACGGCGGAAGGCAAATCAGCTGTTCTCAACGAAATTCAGCTTACAAAAGCTTGGGAGTCCGTTACATTAGCTAGCACAATTGGGGGCATGGTTATTAACACAGCTGGTGTAACATTAGCACATGGTATGGAACATCCAGCCAGTGGCCTTAAAGATATTACCCATGGTGTAGGCCTTGCTGTTATTGAACCTGTTGCAGTGGAATATACATGGAGTGCAAACCCTGATAAATTTAGTGCCTTAGCTCGGATATTTAACCACGGAGATGGTTCCGAACTAGGCGAAGCATTACGCCTAATCGTACATGACCTAGACCTTACTACAAACCTTACAGAATTGGGCTTTACGAAAAAAGATATTCCATGGCTCGTAGATAATGTATACGTTGTAGCTACAGGCAATATAGCTAATACAGTAGCTGAAATAAGCCGTGAAGATATTGAAGCGTTGTATAAAAAGATGTTTTAAGTGCTGAAGATGTTTTAAGTGTTGTCATAATAGGAGAGAGTTTTGTTCGAAGGATTTTATGGCCTATTAACGGTTATGCTATGCGTGTTGTTTGCAATTGTGGTAGTGCTATTTAATATAGCGCCTATTACATATATTGTTTTTAGTATAGCCATATTGTTGAGTGTATTTTTACAATATAGGCGCTTTAAGAAACAGTCCATATCTGAAAAAAGGCACACTCAGTTGGCTTGGTGTTTGTATATTGCCTTTACCCTCAGCTTTTCTTGGTTAGTAAGCGATTGGTTTAGGTACGACTTAAAAACAAGCATTGAGGAATTTGATTCCTTCGAGTATAGTACCATGGATTGGACTCAAGGGTGGCCTAATAGTGGAGAGCTACCAGAGGGGTTAAAACGACCAGGAAAACTTCCCGACGGTATTTATAGAGCGTCTGCTTTTCGTAGTAGTTTAGCTTGGGCTAATGCATATCCAGAGAGATATACTGTACTTGAGGGGGACCCTGAAGTAATTGCACAATATGAGGCAATAGCAAAGCAAAATGCAGCCTATACAGCGCAAATTGATGCGGATGGTGTATTACGTGATTTAGATACTGGGGAGAAAAAGCGTTTTATATCTCACCCTAATAGCTATAATATTGTAGAGAGTATAGAAGAAGAATCCCTCAATTTGCCAGAACGGACTTTTATTGAGTGGCTACGCTTTGCACCTCGAAAAGAAACAAAAACAGTAGTCAAGGATACATATAATTCTACTCGAAATCATAGACTATATGTCTTTGTAGACGATGGGAATACTAAAAGACCTCATTTTGTGGAACTTTTGATCAGTAATGATGGGACACGAGCTGTGTTTTATCAATCTAAGTAATTTGAGTAGGTATTGTTGTGGAGAGCGTAAATGCAACAGTGTTTAATTTACTTAAAGAAATTGTTTTTTTCTGATCCTTATAGAAAGAGTATATGGTTTTTTATAATTCTTTGGGTATTAACATTTTTCTTCTCAGATTATATCTCGTATTCTGGGGTGTACTATCTGATTTTATTAATCGCCACGATTGTATTATTGCTTGAAAAATGTAGAGTTATTGATAGTGAGAAAACTGTACGTAAAAGATTTTTATCATATTTTTATGTTATCTTTTTTCTGTGTATGCTTCCTACATTAGCTGTTACCTTAGTGTTTTCTGCTGTAGGATTATCCCATTATGATACTCAACGGTGGCACTCTACATGGCCATCATCTAAAGCAGGTTATATTCCATCTCAATTGCAAGCGCCTAAGTCTTTACCAGAGAGTTTGAAAGTGGTTTCTTCTGCTGAGATAATAGGATTGGGTGGAAATTATAGTTGCTTAGTATTAGATGGTGATAAAGTAACGATTTCAAGGTATGAGGAAACTGTTAAATCTAATGCTTGGTATTCGTTTGTAAATGGCAGGGACAAGGATACTACAGTTGAAGCACTTAATTCGTTTACATATCCAAAAGATAAAAATGTATTGGTTAGTGACATAGATAATTATTATGAGATTATCACTATTCAACGACAAAACTGGAAATTATTTCCCTGGTTAATTGATGGCAGGCAGAGTGTCGGTGATGATCCTAATGAAGATTATTATTATAGTACTCGAGTATCAGCTGAGAAATATATAGTATATGTTGTTTACTATAACTTTGATCATGACCAGCCAAGAGTGATTTACTTTATGTTTAATCCGGAACGAACGCGAATGATTACTGTAGATATAGATATGTATCATTAGAGTTGGGCAGAGTTTGTATATAAAATTTGGAACAAAGGGGCTGTTTTGTTACAGCCCCTTTGATGATTCTACAAGTATTAAAAGGTACAATACTAGTAGAGATTGAAGTTTATTGTAGTGGTTGTTATAAAGCTAAGGAGTTGTATTGTGAAAAGAATATATTCATACCTTGCTGCACTGTTAATGATAAGTCTTATGGCTTCACAAGTACATGCAAAAGAGCAGATTACTCAAAGTGATATTTCTGGTAGTGCTAAAGAGAAGTGCGTTAGTAGTGAACAAACTAATGATAAGATTGAAGCTGATTTACAAAGACATTTAGAACGAATGAGGACCGAGGACATAGCAAAGGGGTATTTACGTGAAGAAGAAACGTATGCTCAAGAATTAAGTTTAATTCGGGGGAGATTGTATCATTCAACGGATAAGTTGATTCATGATGAGAAAAAGACTACTCTTTTATCGTATCCAGTGGGAAGCAAGGTTCCTTGTAAGAAGAATTTAAATGATATAGATTCATATACAGACATTATTACTCGTAAAGGCATGACATTCCGCATTCCCAAAGGTGCAGAGTTGAAGATGTTCTATATGTTAGATAACAATATTTTTATAGAGTATGAGATAGGAGATATTTGGTATTCTATTCAGATTATTCCTTTAGATGTAGATCATCCTGATAGTACAGATATAGAAAATAAAGTGCTTGTAGATAAAGAGTATAATTTTTATCATTCTTTACAAACATATTGGCGCATTTGGGGACCGTACTATGAACCAAATGATACTACTTATTCAGCGGTATGGAATAATGGCTTACCTGGAATATTAGTGGATTCATACCATCCAGATAAAAAATCTAGGTTACAATTTGTTACATACGATGGACGTTATGCTGTGTTTAATCAGCTTGAATATAAACCAAGCACTAGTCCTTTTACTCATGAGCAGTTAAGAAATACGATTGAATATTTTGATTCTAATAATAATCCAGAGTTTAAGGCTAAAAAGCATAGATTATTCCCTGATGAGAGGATAATTCGTATATATGAGTACTAGTACAAACCTTATATTACTAATTATATAATTTGTGTTATACTTTTATATAGAAAAATATCGAATTAATAGAAGGCTAGTTGGCATATTCTTTGCAGACTAGAGATTAGAATGAAAGATAAGTCAGTATTACCAATTGAGGAACAATTAAATAGATTTCTTCAACCAAAATGCCTAATCCCTGGCGGTCTAGGCTTGTGGGAGGAGTATTTCCGAAAGATTTGTACTGCTTGGGGCGAGATTAGTGGTGAAATTCGACCTCAGCATATCATATTTTCTGCTGATAATGGTTGTAATATGGAAGGCTATGTAGGTTATAACTATGAGGTGACACAAAAGCAGTCGCGTAATATGCTCTTGGGTCGTTCGTCGGCTACACAGTTTTGTAACTTTAACAACATTCCTTATGAAGTTGTGGATGTAGGAATTGCCTCAGATGATGGTATCGGAGTGGATCGCAAGGTCGCAAAGGGGACAAAGAATATATTAAACCACCCTGCTATGACTGAGGATGAATTTAATAGTGCCTTTCAAGCTGGCTATGAACGAGTTGAACATTATGTAAAGCAAGGGATAAATCTTTTTTCCTTTGGTGAAATGGGACTTGGTAATACGACGACTTCTGCCTGTGTGTTGTCTGCCTTAACTGGAGCTGATCCCACTGAAACAGTAGGACCTGGTTCTTGGCCGAATAAACCAGATTTGATGAAACGAAAAATTGATTTTGTGCGCGCTGTATTAGATAAGCATAAGGCTAGTATTGTTTCTGATAGTGAAGTTGAAAGAGTTCGTAAAATTGTAGCCCATGTAGGGGGCTTTGATATTGCTGCTATTCTTGGGGCTATGCTGGCTTGTGTTGAGTTTAAAAAGCCTTTTGTCATTGATGGCTTTATTACAGCTGTAGCGGCAGCTTGTGCGGTACATATGAACGAGCGCATTACAGACTATGCATTGCCGTCACATCATTCCCGCGAAAAAGGCACAGAGCTAGCTTTAGCAGAGGTAGATATTACACAAGACATGGTTCCTATTCAAGCCCACATGTCGATGGGGGAAGGGACAGGAGCTATCTTAATGGTTCAAATGTTGAAAACGACACAGCATATGTTTGTAAATGTAGGGACCTTTGCAGATTTGATGAAATTATAAGGAGAAAGAATGAAAATAAATAAATACTTTGATATACATTTTGAGCGCGCTGATGATGCAACTATCTCTAAAAGGTTGATAGGTGGGGCTAAGATTAAGGGACCTGCGTTGGTTACCCTGATTCTCTCCATATTTATCGCCTCTATTGGGTTGAATATGAATAGTACGGCAGTTGTTATTGGTGCTATGCTTATATCACCGTTGATGGGACCTATTTTAGCAACTGGTTTTGGCTTTGCTACGCTTAATTTTACAGTTGTAAAAAGCGGTATTTTAAGATTGTCCTTACAGGTTACGATTGCTGTTTTGGCATCTGCTTTATATTTTTATATTTCTCCCGTTCAGGCGGCTACATCTGAACTATTAGCACGTACAGAACCGAATATTTTTGATGTATTCATTGCTATATTTGGTGGGTTAGCTGGGATTATTGGGCAAACGCGTAAGACCTTAGATAATGTTATACCAGGTGTTGCGATTGCGACTGCACTTATGCCACCACTATGTACGGCAGGATATGGACTGGCTAATGGAAATTGGCAATATTTCATTGGGGCTGGCTATCTATTCTTTATAAATGCATTTTTCATCTTCTTTGCAGCTTTTATTGTTTTAAAGGGTGTATATAGTTTGCCATTCCATAAACAAGCAGAAGAGGTTAATCGTCGTAACCAGCTAATATTTCTCGTGATTGGTCTTATTATGGCTATACCAAGTATTTATGCAGGCTATGATATGACCATCAAGTATTCTGAGTCAAATCATATGGAGCAGTTTATTAAGAATGATATTAATCAAGAGGGACGTCGACAAGTAATTGATTATTCATTGGATCAAACGAATAAGCTAGTAGACATAGTAGTTATAGGAGCTCCTGTGACTTCAGAGGAGCAAGCCAAGTTGGATGACAAGTTACAGAAAGATGAGTACTTGCAGCCTTATACATTACGATTTGTTAATAGCGTAGATGAGAAAAAATCTACTATGGATAAGACGAACTTGAATAAATCTTCAGAGAATCTTGAAACATATAAAAACTTGAATAATCTATACCAGCCGACTTATCAATTAGTAAGTGAAACTATAAATACTATGAAAACGACAGAAGCTGAAGCAAAGGCGTTATTCCCGTTTGTAAGCAAAGTGGAAGGCATGCCTTTAATAGATAATCTAGAACAGCCTAAAGCGAGTCGCTATATGGTGATTATCCATACTACATCCACTATATCTGATGCAGATTTGGAACGAATAAAAGCTTGGTTAGAGGCTAAATTATCAGCGCCTGTAACTATTTCTGTGGAGCAAACAACGTCAACTCTATAAGTTGATTTTTGGATTTTGATTAGATTGTTTATTATATAGAGCGATATTTATAACGGTACTAAGTTTGATTGTACCCATTAGGTATATTACCTAGTAGTACGGGGAATCATCTTAGTACCGTTTTTATGTACTTGGCATAGCTAAATGTAATTACTCTTATCTTGCTATAGATTAAAGTTATATTATCTACGAATATTGTATACGTATGAGTCTTCGTCCGAGATGTAGGTTTTCATCGTAGATAGGAGGATTACATGAAAAAATGGTTAGCATTAGCAGCGACGGCCGTACTAGGTGCGTCCTTATTGATTAGTGGTTGTGGCTCTTCCACAAATAACGCGAGCTCTAGTGGCTCTAAAGAGGTATTAAAGGTAGCAGCAAATCCTGTACCTCATGCTGAAATTTTAGAACAAGTTAAACCTATTTTGGCTAAGGAAGGTGTAGACTTACAAATCGTTGAATTTACAGACTACATCCAACCAAATATGGCTCTATCTAGCCATGAAGTAGATGCAAACTTCTTTGCAAACGTACCTTACCAAAATAACTACAATAAAGATCATGGCACAAACTTTGTAAGCTTCGCACCAGTTCACATTGAACCATTGGCTATCTACTCTCAAAAAATTAAAGATTTGAAAGACTTGCCAAATGGCGCAAAAGTAGCAATTCCATCTGATCCAACAAACAGTGCTCGTGCACTTCTCTTGTTGCAAAGTGCAGGTTTAGTAACATTGAAAGATCCAACTGGTTTGACTAACACACCATTTGATATAACTAGCAATCCTAAAAATATTCAAATTACTGAGTTAGAAGCCGCTCAAATTCCTCGTTCCATCCAAGATTTAGATGCAGCAGTAATCAATGCTAACTATGCGTTGCCAGCTGGTCTTAATCCTACAAAAGATGGCTTATTCGTAGAAAAAGCTGACTCTCCATATGCAAATCTTCTTTCTGTTAACCTTGGTGATGAAAATAAACCAGCTATCCAAAAATTAGCTAAAGCATTACAATCTCCAGAAGTTAAGAAGTTTATCGAAGAACACTACAAGGGGGCTATCATCCCAGCGTTCTAATTGATCGTTAATAATATATGTATCTGAAATACCTTCTCATGACAAACTCTATAGATACGAAAAAGGCGTAACACCAATGGTGTTACGCCTTTTTTATTATATTATGGATGAATTGGTTTTGCATATTTTTTTCTATATGAATGAGGTGTTTCAGTGGTAGCCATTTTGAAAATTTTACAGAAATAACTAGTTCTGTTATAGCCCAATGTTTTACTGATCTGATTAACTGTTAGTTGGGAATATACTAATAGTTTTTTTGCTTCTTGTATGCGCAATAGTGTTATATATTGCACTACTGAAAGTCCTGTATCATCTTTAAAAATCTTAGAGAAGTAGGACTCACTTAAATGAATATGTTCCGAAATCCTTCTGAGCGACACGCGTTTGCCCAGATTTTTTTCTATATATAACATAGCCTTTCGAATTTCTGGACGATTAATAGGTCGTTCAGACTCCACAAAGTCTGGCAATTGTTCATAAGGCATCTCTTCTGCTATGGCATCGTTAAATGGGAAGTAGTGCTCTACCAAAATCCGTAAAACCTTTGTAGCACTGTAGATTTGTTCTGCTGTAAGAACTGGTAATGCCTGATATAGTGCACGAAGTTTGGTGTCATCATGCCAATCGGTTTGGGTAGGCAAAATAGGTTTGATTGTTGTATCTTCTGTTTTTGTTTGTCCTGCCATGATGAAGCCTAAGATGGCGCCATCTTTCATGATGGGCACGGAGAAATCTATAAGGCCCATATGACAGCGGTACGGACAGGAGGATAGTTCTTTTGTAGCATCTAGTCCACCATATAAGTCGCATTGATTGCAGCGTTTGGCGTAAGCTGGATTGCGTCTTACAACCTTGCAAAAAGGAGAAAAGTTATATTCTTGAGATAACACTTTTCCACGATTATTAACAAAAATAGCCGCAATCTTTGTTATGTTTGTAAAATCGCGCATGATTTCATTAATAAGCTTAGTATCTTCATTCGTACAAATCATGGTAAAACCTCCAATCACAAATGTGTTAAGAGGTCTAGTAAGCACACCGTTAAATAGCTCTACTTGCTCTCTATCTAATGGGACGGCTCTAAACCTGAGAAAAGAGAAAAGTGACATACCACCTAAAATTCATATACCTATAAAATTAAGTTATTTCTTGCTTTTATATGTATAAGTATAACAGGATTGTCGTATTTTAGTAATAGAAAAATCGCATTTTACGAATATACATAAAAAAGTTACATTTAATAATTTTTATAATAAAGGTAGATATAAGCCTTATAGTACATGTATTTAGAAAGGATTGAGTCCGATGGGTTGTGACTGAATAGCAAGGCATGCTCTATAGCAATATATGGTGTACAGAATCTAGGGTTGTATACATATGAATGGTTAAAGAAATGATAAAAAATATAAAATGGTATACCGCAACATAGTTTTCTGTACATAGATACTTTGATACTTTCATTATACGTATGGAGGGTATTATGGCGACAACATGTGGATTAACTGAATTTGTAGGGACTAGTAAAACTGGTGATACTATTGGTCTTGTAATTGCTAACGTAGATCAACAAGTATTAGATGCGATGAAACTAAAGAAAAAATATCGTTCCATCGGTATTTTAGGTGCTCGTACTGGTGCAGGCCCACACATTATGGCTGCTGATGAAGCAGTAAAAGCAACCAATACTGAAATTGTTAGTATTGAATTACCTCGTGATACTAAAGGTGGCGCAGGCCATGGGTCGTTAATCATTTTTGGTGGTGATGATGTATCCGATGTAAAACGAGCTATTGAAGTAGCATTAGCTGAAGTGGAACGTACTTTTGGCGATGTATACGCAAACGATGCTGGTCATATTGAACTTCAATATACAGCACGCGCTAGTCATGCAGTAAATGCAGCATTTGGCGCTCCTGAAGGTAAAGCTTTTGGCCTTATCGTAGGTGCTCCAGCAGCTATTGGCGTAGTTATGGCCGATGTAGCTGTTAAATCTGCAAACGTTGATGTAATCGGTTATGCATCTCCTTCTGCAGGTACAAGTAATTCTAACGAAGTAATTTTACAGATTTCTGGCGATTCTGGGGCTGTACGACAAGCGGTTATTTCTGCTCGTGAAGTAGGTAAACAATTGCTCGGTACTATGGGTGACGAACCAGTGAACGGAGCCCCTTCCTATATCTAATCTGAAAGGATGGTATGCCCTATGAAATCAAAACGTTTCGAAGTCTTAAGTCAACGTCCTGTCAATCAGGATGGTTATGTAAAGGAATGGGTAGAGGAAGGTTTTATAGCCATGGAATCTCCTCAAGATCCAAAGCCTAGCCTCAAAATCGAAGGTGGTCGCATCGTTGAACTCGATGGTAAACGCCGCGAAGATTTTGATCTTATCGATACATTTATTGCAAATTACGGTATCGTTCTCGATGGTGCTGAACAAGCAATGGCAAAGGATTCAAAAGAGATTGCTAATATGATGCTTACACCATCAGTACCTCGTGAAGAAATCGTTAAGATTTGTAAATCTATTACTCCAGCGAAAATGTTGGAAGTTGTTTCTTCTATGAACGTTGTTGAGATGATGCAATGTATGCAAAAAATGCGTGCTCGTCGTACAATGGCTAACCAAGCCCATGTAACGAACGTAAACGACAATCCAGTGCAAATCGCAGCCGATGCTGCGGAAGGTGCACTTCGTGGGTTCGCAGAAGAAGAAACAACAGTAGCCGTTGCTCGTTACGCACCACTCAATGCGATTAGCTTACTCGTAGGCTCTCAATGTGGTCGTCCAGGTGTATTGACACAATGCTCCTTGGAAGAAGCGACAGAATTGGAACTTGGCATGCGTGGCTTCACAGCATATGCAGAAACAATTTCCGTATATGGTACAGAAGACGTATTTACCGATGGTGATGATACACCTTGGTCTAAAGGATTCCTCGCATCTGCTTATGCCTCTCGTGGTCTTAAAATGCGCTTCACCTCTGGTACAGGTTCTGAAGTACAAATGGGCCAAGCAGAAGGTAAATCTATGTTGTACCTTGAAATCCGCTGCCTATATATTACAAAAGGCGCTGGCGTACAAGGTATCCAAAATGGTTCTGTAAGCTGTATCGGTATTCCAGCAGCTGTACCTTCTGGTATCCGCGCTGTATTAGCAGAAAACCTTGTAGCAGCTATGCTCGACCTAGAATGTGCATCTAGTAATGACCAAACATTCAGTCATTCTGATTTGCGTAGAACAGCTCGTACATTGATGCAATTTGCACCAGGTACTGACTTTATCTGTTCTGGTTATAGCTCTACACCAAACTATGACAACATGTTTGCTGGTTCGAACTGGGATGCAGAGGACTATGATGACTGGACAGTTATCCAACGTGACCTTAAGGTAAATGGCGGTCTTATCCCTGCTCGTGAAGAAGAAGTAGTAGCAGTTCGTAATAAAGCGGCTCGTGCACTACAAGCTTTATTCAAAGCATTAGGTTTGCCTCCGATTACAGATCAAGAGGTAGAGGCTGCTACTTATGCGAATGGCTCTAAAGATATGCCTCCTCGCGACAAGGTTGCAGATATTAAAGCGGCTCAAGACTTGTTGAACCGCGGTGTTACAGGTGTTGACTTTGTAAAAGGCTTAGCTAAAGAAGGTCATCCTGATGTAGCACAAAGTATTTTGAATCTATTAAAACAAAAAATCTCCGGCGATTACTTACAAACATCGGCCATCTTTGACCGTGATTTCAATGTTATCTCCGCGATTAACAATAGAAATGACTATCAAGGTGTTGGCACAGGTTATCGTGTGGAAGGTGAAGATTGGGAACGCATTAAAGATATTCCAAACGCCATTGATCCACGGGATATATAAGGAGGTGTCATGATGGCTGAAATTAACAGAGATGTATTACGTTCTATTATCCTAGACGTTTTACAAGAAATGGGTGGTGTTCATGAAGCACCACAATTCAAGGCTAGTGCTGGTAAAAGCACAACACCAAGTGCTACTCCTAGACATGAAGATCCAACTGGTGACGATAGCTGGCTCCAAACTGGTGGCCCTGCACAACCTGGTACAAGCGCAGATGAAGTGGTTATTGCTGTTGGCCCTGCCTTTGGCCGTAGTCAACGACAAACCATCGTTGGTGTACCGCATCAAGAGGTAATTCGCCAATTAGTAGCTGGTATCGAAGAAGAAGGTTTAAAAGCTCGTGTAATTCGCGTATACCGTTCCTCTGACGTAGCGGCCGTAGCCGTTGAAGGCGATTCTATTTCTGGATCTGGTGTATGCATCGGTATTCAATCTAAAGGTACTACTTTGATTCACCAACGGGACTTACAACCACTTTCAAACTTGGAATTATTCCCTCAAGCACCTCTATTAACAGCTGAAACATACCGCGCTATCGGTAAAAATGCTGCTAAATATGCTAAGGGCGAATCCCCAACACCAGTACCAACATTGAACGATCAAATGGCTCGTCCAAAATATCAAGCATTATCTGCATTGCTTCATATCAAGGAAACTAAGCATGTAGTAAAAGGTAAGCCAGCTGATGAAGTTCGTGTCACTGTATAAGGAGGTTTACTATGGCTAACGAATTAGAAGCCTTAATTCGGCAGATCGTATCTGAAATAGACGGGGCAAAGGGAAATACCACACAATACTCTGCGCCTCATACATCCTCTACACCTAATACAACAGTTGTAGATAGAGTGGTTACCATCGAGGATTATCCGATTGCTAAAAAACATCCAGAATGGATTGATCTTGGTCAAGGCCGAGATTTAAGCCATATTACGATGGATAACGTAATGGCCGGACATATTACAATGGACGATTTAAAAATTTCTCCATCTATTTTGAAAGCTCAAGGTCAAATTGCTAAGGCTGGGGGCCGAGATCAAATTGAACTCAACTTCTCCCGCGCCGCAGAAATGACGAAGGTAAGTGATAAACGTTTACTTGAAATGTATAATGCACTTCGTCCATATCGTTCTTCTAAACAAGAACTGTTAGATATTGCTAGCGAACTTGATGGTTTAGGGGCTCCAATTTGTGCAAACTTTGTACGAGAAGCTGCAGAAAATTACGAACGTCGTAAAAAACTTAAAGGTGATAATTAACCTATAGGAGATGTCATTATGAAACGAATTGTTGGCATCGATATCGGAAACTCTACAACAGAAGCGGCCTTGGCCGAAATTCATAGTAATGGAGAGGTAAAGTTCTTATCTTCTGCCATCGCTAGTACCACTGGTATTAAAGGAACACGCGAAAATATCGTAGGTCTCATGGATGCCCTCAAGTCGCTAATTAGGTCTGCTAATCTTACACTACGAGACATTGACTTAGTTCGCATTAATGAGGCTACACCAGTTATCGGCGATGTGGCCATGGAAACGATTACAGAAACCATAATTACGGAATCTACCATGATAGGGCACAACCCTAAAACACCAGGTGGCTTAGGTCTTGGTGTAGGGTATACCGTTCCCATTGAGCAACTAATTGATAAGCCACAAGGTCAGCCATACATCGTGGTAGCTTCAAAGATTATCGATTTTGAATTGATAGCACAGCTGATTAATGCATATTGCAAACGAGGTTATGATATTCGAGCTGCTATCCTTCAAGCCGATGACGGCGTACTCGTTAACAATCGATTGGATCATAAAATTCCTATCGTAGATGAGGTTGCGTATATCGATAAAATCCCAATGGGCATGCTTTCTGCCGTAGAGGTTGTAGAACCGGGGCAAGTGGTATCACAATTATCAAATCCTTATGGGATTGCCACTGTATTTGAGCTTTCACCAGAGGAAACAAAGAATATTGTACCTATCGCTAGAGCTCTTATCGGAAATCGCTCAGCTGTAGTCATCAAAACACCGGCAGGGGACGTTAAGGAGCGGGTAATACCGGCAGGATCCATCATTGTTATGGGGAATGATCGAACTGTATCCGTCGATGTATCTGCTGGGGCAGAGAGAATTATGGAAACCCTCGAATCTGTTCATCCTATCGATGATATCAGTGGTGAAGCAGGTACGAACGTAGGTGGCATGCTTGAAAAGGTTCGCCTTACAATGGCTCAATTGACGAATAAATCCCCGCAAGATGTATTCATCCAAGACTTGCTAGCCGTAGATGTAGCTGTTCCTATCAATGTAAAGGGTGGCCTTGCAGGTGAGTTCTCTATGGAACAAGCCGTAGGCATTGCCTCCATGGTTAAGTCAGATCATCTACAAATGGAAATCATTGCAAAGCAGGTAGAAAAAGAGCTAGGCGTACCAGTTGAAATCGGTGGTGAAGAGGCTGAATCAGCTATCTTAGGCGCTTTGACTACACCGGGGACAGCAAAACCAATGGCCATACTCGATCTAGGGGCAGGCTCAACTGATGCATCCATCATTAACCAAGAAGGAAAAATTAAAGCCATTCATCTTGCAGGAGCAGGAAATATGGTAACTATGCTCATCAATTCTGAACTTGGTTTAGAGGATATGCATATTGCAGAAGCCATCAAACGAGATCCATTGGCTCAAGTACTCAGTGTATATCACATTCGTCACGAAGATGGAACGGTGCAGTTCTTTAATGAACCACTTTCGGCAGCATTGTTTGGACGCGTTGTTATCGTAACGCCAGATGGGCTCGTTCCTGTAGAGCGAGATATCCCTCTAGAAAAGATTAAGCGTGTTCGTCAAACCGCAAAGAAACGGGTATTTGTCACAAACTCACTCCGCGCTTTGGCATCTGTTAGTCCTACTCATAATGTGCGAGATATACCATTTGTAGTTATCGTAGGTGGTTCTGCATTAGACTTTGAAATTCCTCAACTCGTAACTGATGCACTTTCACAATATGCATTAGTAGCGGGGCGAGGCAATATTCGAGGCGTTGAAGGGGCACGAAATGCGGTAGCAACAGGATTGGTATTATCCTATGTACAGAAGGGAGGCCTATGATGGATCAAAGTATCGTCAGTAAGCCAACCATATTGCTGTATGCTACAGAGCATATCAGTGAGGATATACTAAAACCCGTTCTATATGGAATTGAAGAGGAAGGTCTACCTGTTGTCATTGAGTCCCATAGTGGTACGCATATGACATTGGCTGACCTAGCATCTCGTAATTCCGCTTTATCTGTTGGGATAGGCGTTGATGATGAGGCGATTGTGTTGACCTATAAAAACATACCAATGCATCAATTTATTTATCGACTTACGGGTTATGCTCAATATCCAGATAGCTTACGCACCTTAGGTGTCAATGCAGCCCGCCTTGTAAAAGGTAATCCTTTCGTTTCCGATGAACGATTGGAAGTAGCTTTTTAAATCTAACTAACTTTAGAGGTGGTGCATATGGCTATTTATACGAAAACCGGTGATGCAGGTACAACGGCCTTATTTGATGGCACTAGAGTACCTAAAAATTCACTTCGTGTGGACACATATGGAACCTTTGATGAATTAAATGCACAGGTTAGTGTATGTGAGAAATTAGTCGTCTCACCAGACAATAAACATGTGCTTCACACATTACAACATCAGCTATTCCGCTTATGTGCGGAGGTAGCCACGCCTCATGTGGAAAATCTAAGTGAAAGTAGTAATCTAATTTCACAACAAGATATAAGCGAATTGGAATACATGATCGATGACTATACTAATCGATTGCCACAGCAACATAGCTTTATATTAAGCGGAAATTATCTATCTGCTGCAGAGCTACACGTGGCGCGTACTATTTGTCGTCGTGGTGAACGATTGCTTATAAGTTTAGGTTCTGTAGAACCTATTCGCGATGAGGTTCGTAAATTTATTAATCGACTATCTGATGCTCTATATATCATGGCTCGCATGGAAGACTATATACAATTTGTAGAAACAATTGTAGAACGCGTTTCAGAACGTGTAGCAACTAGTCGTAAGGAAATACTGACAGAAAGCAATCAATGCGTAAGTAATATAGAGCATACTGCTGAAAGTGGAGTTATTGATATGTCAACTGGAACAGAGTTAGAACATATTATGACGAAGCTTTCACAAGCGGCATTGGACTACGCTCAGTCCATAGGCGTACCTATCGTTGTATCTATAGTAGATGCAAACGGTGTATTAATGTATTTCCAACGTATGTCAGATGCATTGCTCATCAGTAACGACATCGCACAGGCAAAGGCGTATACTGCAGTAGCTCTCAAAGCGGCAACTCATGAAGTACATCAAAGTGCACAGCCTGATGGCGATCTATTCAACATTGAATCCATGGTAAATCGTAAAATCTGTACCTTTGGTGGAGGTTATCCGATTATCATCGACGGCGAAATTGTCGGTGGTTTCGGCATTAGCGGTGGCACTGTGGCAGAAGATATGGACATTGCATCTCATGCATTACAATCTCTGTTAACTCAATGAGGTGAAAACAATGGACGTAACGCAAATGTATATTAGTGAGTTTGTTGGTACTGCCGTTTTAATTGCATTTGGTAATACTACCAATGCATCTATCTTGTTAAAGAAAACCATTGTTAGTATTTTTGGTACTAACTGGCTACACATTATCTTCGGATGGGCATTTGCCGTAGCCTTTGGTGTATATGTAGGGATTACACTTGGTGGCCCTGGGCATTTGAATCCTGCCGTTACCTTTGCTCTTGCTGTAGCAGGTATATTCCCTTGGGATCAAGTCATTCCAATGTCCATAGCTCAAATTGCAGGTGGTTTTACAGGTGCTGCCATTGCTGCATTGTTCTATTATCCACACTTTAAAGTAACCGGTCCTGACGAAGGAAACTGTGTAGGGATTTTTGCAACAGGTCCAGCAATCGATAATAAACCTTTCAATTTGATATCTGAGATTATAGCAACATTTATGTTTATGCTAGCGATTCTCTGCTTAGGAAAAATGGCCGATGGTTTAGCACCTATGGTCATCGGTATTTTGGTAGCATCCATTGGTATGTCCTTTGGTGCAACTACTGGATATGCATTAAATCCAGCCCGTGACTTTGGTCCACGGTTAGCATATTTCTTATTACCGATTCCTAATAAGGGAACTGCGAACTGGCAATATGCATGGGTACCATTTATTGGTCCATTGATTGGGGCAGGTTTAGCTGTGTTGTTCTTCCAATTAGTGGCACCTTAACTATAGCTAGAGTATATAAAACAACGACAAACTATAACATGTCAGTATAGTTTAAAGAATACATATTACATTAGGAGGAGATTATATGGCCTTTCAAGAGGTAATTGATGCAAAACAGCGCATCATTCAAGAGTTTGTACCCGGAAAGCAGGTTACGATAGCTCATGTTATTGCCAATCCTAAGCCAGATCTATTTAGAAAAATGGGGCTTGAGGAAAAAGGACGCAATGCTATTGGAATTCTTACCATAACACCTGGCGAAGGGACCATTATTGCAGCCGATATTGCAAGTAAATCTGGTGATATCGAAATCGGTTTCATCGATAGATTTTCGGGGGCACTTCTCATAACTGGTGATGTATCTGCTGTTGAATCTGCTTTGCGCAGCGTAATTGAAGGTCTGCAACGCATATTAGGATTCTTTCCAACGGATTTAACAAGATCCTAATGAAAGGGTAATTATGAGCACCGAAAAGAAAGAAAAACGTATCCTTCTAGTAGGTCGTAGCGGTTGTGGTAAGACTACATTAGCAGATACGATTACTCATGGCTCGGCTACGTATCATAAGACACAAGCCATAACGAGAGTGGGAAACTTCATCGATACCCCTGGAGAATATATGGAGAATCCTAATTACTATCGAGGCATTATCTTGCACGCCTATGATGCGGACGTAGTGATTTTCATGATTCCTGCAGGTGATGAAACAACCATATTCCCACCAAACTTTGGAAACTCCTTAAATCGCGAGGTTATAGGGGTTGTATCAAAGGTGGACACGGGTAAAGATGTTGAGGCGCCTCGGCGCAATCTTAAACTAGCGGGAGCCACTAATATTTTTGAAATATCAGTTCACGACGAAGAGTCGTTAAAACAATTATGTAACTACATATACGGTTAGTTGAAAGAAGGTTTTTCCATGGACAAAGTGTTTGAAGAACAACTTAATCAATTTATTTTAAATAAGGCGATCATTCCAAAAAGCTTGGGTCTATGGGAACGATATTTCAAAAAAATGTGTCTCGCTTGGCAAGATATGAAACCTGAGATTCAGGCTCAGCATATTATCTTTTCTGCAGATAATGGTATTTCCGTAGATGGTCTAATCGGTTATAACTATGAGATTACTCGTAAACAGTCTCAGAATATGATTGATGGTAAAAGTGCAGTTGCTAATTACTGTATCTTTAACCATATTCCTTATGAAGTGGTAGATGTAGGCATTGCGTGCCCACAAGGTATTGGGATAAATCGAAAGGTAGCTCAAGGCACAAAGAATATATTAGATGGTGCTGCTATGAGTGATGAAGAGTTTGACCTAGCATACCAAGCTGGATATAACCGAGTTGTTTACTATGCAGAATCGGGTATCAATCTATTTTCCTTTGGCGAAATGGGTGTTGGTAATACAACTACTTCAGCAGCTGTTCTGAGTGGCCTTACAAAACTAGACCCACGGATAACTGTAGGTCCTGGATCTGGCCCTGATGAAGAGGCCTACATGAATCAAAAAAGAGAGTTTGTACGTACTGCACTATCTCATCATAAGGGACACTTAAATAGTCCTAAAGAGGTAATTAGCCGCGTAGGAGGCTTTGATATAGCCGCTATTACAGGTGCTATGGTGGCTTGTACAGACTTACATATCCCATTTGTAATCGATGGATATATTACAGCCGTTGCCATGGCTTGTGCTACTCAAATGAATGGAGACGCTCCATTATACGGTATTCCATCTCATTATTCTCGCGAGGTAGGGATGGCCGCAGCATTGGCTTATGCAAATATTCGTCTTGATGAAGTTCCAATCCATGGACAAATGGCGTTAGGTGAAGGTACTGGTGCTGTACTCATGGTACAACTACTTAAAACAGCGCACTTTGCCTTTATGAATATAGGTACTATGGTGGAACTATTAGAAAAATAAATTTGTAATCTTTATTCTATGTTTTGTAAAAGGAGAGAAAACAGATGACACAAGAAGCATTAGGTATGGTGGAAACTAAGGGTCTAGTAGGCGCTATTGAAGCAGCTGATGCAATGCTTAAAGCAGCTAATGTGGAACTCGTAGGCAATGAAAAAATTGGCTCTGGTCTCGTTACTGTTATGGTTCGTGGTGATGTAGGTGCTGTAAAAGCTGCTGTAGACGCAGGTGCAGCTGCTGCAGAACGGGTAGGTGTTGTTATCTCTACTCATGTAATTCCAAGACCACATAAAGATGTAGAAGGTATTTTACCAACAAAGGGTGAATAATTATGGCCGATACTAAAAGTATGGTAGATGAGATTTTAAAGCGCGTATTGATGCGTATCGATAGTGCTGATTTAAGCACAACTTCAGGCGCGACTAGTAATGCATCATGTGCTTCGGCACCTGTAAGTTCACCTGCTGTAAGTCAACTACAAACTTCTATGATTACTGAACACGTAGGTAGCACTACAACAGGCGATACGATTGGTCTCGTAATTGCCAATGTTGATAGTCAAGTATTGGAAGCTATGAAGCTCACTAAGTCATATCGATCCATCGGTATCTTAGGTTCACGTACAGGTGCAGGGCCGCAAATTATGGCCGCTGATGAAGCTGTAAAAGCAACGAATACAGAGATTGTTAGCATTGAACTGGCCCGTGATATGAAAGGTGGCGCTGGTTCTGGTTCCCTTATCATATTTGGTGGCGATGACGTATCCGATGTAAGACGTTCTGTGGAAGTAGCATTACGTGAATTAGAACGCACCTTTGGCGAAGTATATATGAATGACGCAGGCCATGTGGAGGTCCAATATACAGCGCGTGCAGGAGAAGCCTTAGTCACTGCTTTTGGGACACCAGAAGGTAAAGCCTTTGGGTTATTAGTAGGTGCCCCAGCAGCAATAGGTGTAGTTATGGCAGATACAGCAGTTAAATCAGCTAATGTAGATGTGGTAGATTATCAGTCTCCATCGAGCTCAGATATGTCAAATGAAGTTGTTTTACTAATTTCTGGTGACTCTGGCGCTGTTAAACAAGCTGTAAAAGCAGCACGTGATGTGGGGTTAGCGTTACTAGAAACTATGGGAGAAAGACCTAAAAACAAAGGTAATGCTTACATTATCTAATGAATAAACGTCGGGAGGTGGCATGGTGAAAGATTCACTAGGGTTACTAGAAGTAGCTGGTTTGCTGGGGGCTATCACCGCATCAGATGCAATGGTTAAAGCTGCAAATGTACGGCTCATAGGAATAGAAAAGGCGAGAGGACTTGGCTGGATGACCGTAAAGGTAACTGGTGATGTGGCAGCTGTTGAAGCAGCTGTTCAAACAGGTGTGGCGATTACAAAAGGTATGAACTTGTATGTAGCTCACAAAGTAATTCCTCGACCTGCAGAAGGCTTAGTCGAATCCTTTAATGATGATTTTACAGATAAGCCGGCTAAGGTAGCTGATGAAACAGAGAAACCCCAATTAGATAAAAAGGTTGTTGAGGTGTTAGATGAGATAGTATCTACGATCATGGAACCGAAAAGTTCTAAATCAACAGGTACAAAGAAAATAACACCAAAGAAAAACACTAAAAAGAAATAAAGTAGTAAATAATAAAGGAGATTATCATGAATAACGCATTAGGCATGGTAGAAACAAAAGGTTTAGTAGGCGCAATTGAAGCGGCTGACGCAATGGTAAAAGCAGCTAACGTTACATTAGAAGGTACTGAAAAAATCGGTTCCGGTCTTGTAACAGTAATGGTTCGCGGTGATGTAGGCGCTGTAAAAGCAGCTGTTGATGCAGGCTGTGCAGCAGCACAAAAAGTAGGTGAAGTAGTATCTACTCATGTAATTCCACGCCCTCATAGCGATGTAGAATTGATCTTACCTAAGAAAGGATAATAGCTTATGGATCGGGAACAGATTCGTGCTATCGTACGAGAAGTGATCGAAGCCATGTTCGAATCGTCCATTCCCGTAGGTGTGAGCAATAGACATGTCCATCTATGTCAGGAGGACTGGGATATATTATTCCCTGACCAGGCTATTACTAAAAAAAGTGACTTAAAACAAACTGGAGAATTTGCTTCAGAACAAACAGTTACTTTAGTGGGGCCTAAAGGGGTCATTCAAAATGTCCGCGTATTAGGTCCCCTTAGAAAACAGTCACAAGTAGAGGTATCTTTGACCGATGCTCGTGCATTGGGTATAAAACCTCCTATTGTGCTATCTGGTCATTTAGAATCAGCCGTAGAGATTACTTTATGTACGGAAAACGGGGAAATTACAAAACCTATTTGCATCGTTGCAAAACGACATATTCATATGTCACCTGATGATGCAAAACGGCTTAATGTAAACGATGGCGATAGCGTTAATGTTGAACTTCAAACGCCAGAACGCACTACTGTATTTGGTGATGTCATCGTTCGGGCTGTACCTGGTTTTGTCCTAGAATTCCATATTGATACAGATGAGGCAAACGCTGCCAATGTACAAGGTACAGTGATGGCGAGAATTGTACAGTAAAGTAGGTGATATGATGAAAGGTTTGAAAAAGGCAAATAATACCTTGCAAGAGTTCTCTGATCTTGTAGAGTCCAAACAAGTGAGCTCTCATAATCAAAAGAATTTACGCGTAGGCATTGACCTTGGTACATCATCTATTGTCCTATCCGTAGTAAACGATAAAGGTAAACCTATATATGGTGCTTTTGAATACAACGAATCTATTCGAGATGGCCTTGTAGTTGACTATGTGGGAGCTGTTACAATTACGAGAGCTTTAAAGGCTAAGGCGGAAGCCGCCTTAGGCACAGAGCTTGTATATGCCGCAGCAGCTGTTCCACCTGGAACGATAGGCAAGAATAAAGAGGTAGTAGGTCATGTTCTTGAAAGTGCCGGTTTTGAAGTAACCTGCATTTTAGACGAGCCTACCGCTGCTGCTAATGTGCTCGGAATCACCGATGGCGCTGTTATCGACGTCGGTGGTGGTACTACGGGCATAAGCATTTTAAAAGATGGCCGAGTTGTATATACCGTAGATGAGCCTACAGGAGGCACCCATATGAACCTTGTAATTAGCGGGGCCTATGGCATCTCTATTCCTGAAGCGGAGGCCTATAAGCGCAATGAAGCAAATAAACGCGATGTATATGCAACCATACGGCCTGTGGTTGAAAAAATGGCAGCTATTTCTAAGCGTGCGTTACAAGAGGGTGGCTATGAAAAGGGGACTCCCATTGTTGTTGTAGGTGGTGCTTCTAATTTTGAGGAGTTTACAAAAACTTTCAGTCAATATATAGGATTACCCGTAGATAAGCCATTATACCCAGAGTTTGTAACGCCCTTAGGGATTGCCATGGGAAGTGAGCATTAATATGGATGCATTAGTTAAACTGGTGCTAGAACGCCTAGAAAAGCGCATGACATCCACTGCTACTTTTATGGTCACAGAGTGCAATAGCTATGATGAGCATATATTGTTGCAGAACCAACTCATTTCTTTCGCTGGTATAGATTATGGTCATTTACGAGAGTTAATGTGCGATACATTGGTGCCTTGGGTTGCCTATTTACATCGTGCATTAGCGTATGACTGTGAGGTGACGATACACCTAGCAGTTCCTGTAACCTCGTTGATGAATCCATCAGTCATTCTAGATTGGCCTATCAAATTTCTAGATAAATTTGGTCGTCCTATATATGCCAGTCATCAAGCGTGGATAACGACCTCTTTTGTTAGATCTTGTGAAAGTCAGTCTATTATCGTCATATATAGGGGACAACGGTTCACCATGGCTGCTCGAGATGAAATCGAGCGCTTAGGTATCACAATAATTGAAGGGAACGAGAAGTATGCAAGTCGGTAAAGTTGTGGGTAGTATCGTATCTACTCAAAAGCATGAATCTCTAAAGGGAATGAAACTGATGATGGTAGATATTCTCGATGGAGAACAAGAGTTGACGGGGCGCATAGAAATCGCCGTCGATACAGTATGTGCTGGTGAAGGTGAATATGTGCTTCTAACTCGAGGCTCATCGGCACGGCATATTTTCGAAGATGATAAAGGCACCGCAGTAGATTGCGCTATTGTGGGTATTATTGATAGTTTTGAAAAATAATTGTATAGGAAATAGCTGGTGCCAGAGTTAAACCTAGTTATTGTGTCACATCATGAATGTATCCTTGATTGTGGACACCGTTAGTTGACATGGTCATTGCATCAGCAATGCAACCTATATGGAGGTTCATGATGGAAAACAATACACAGTTGAAAGAAATGATCCGCTCCATGGTTATAGATATATTACAGGGGCAAAAGCAAGAAATGGCCTCATCACAACCTATTAAACAAGCGCCTAGAGGTCAAGTTGAGCCAGGTGTATTTGATACGGTTGATGAAGCAATTCAAGCTGCAAAAGCAGCGCAAGCACGCTTTGAAGATTGTACCTTGGCAACCCGTGAAAAGGTAATAGCAGACATCCGTGCTGCTATGCGTCCACGAGTGCAAGAGTTGGCTCAGAAAACCGTTGACGAAACGGGGATGGGTCGCGTTGCGGATAAAGTACTAAAATTAAACCTTACACTAAATAAAACACCGGGCGTAGAAGACCTTGTTACAGAGTGTGAAACTGGTGATAATGGTATGACATTATATGAATTATCAGCCTATGGTGTCATCGGTGCTATAACGCCAAGTACGAATCCGGCAGAAACATTAATATGTAATTCCATCGGTATGCTGGCGGCCGGAAATGCTATATTCTTTAGCGTTCATCCAGGCGCCAAGAATTTGAGTCGAGAGCTTGTTAGTGAGCTCAATCAAGTTATTGCTAAATCGATTGGCATTGAAAACCTTATTGTTACACTTCGAGAGCCATCTATTGAGTCTGCTCAAGAGATGATGCTACATCCAGATGTGAGCCTATTAGTTGTTACTGGAGGTCCTGGCGTAGTAAAACAAGCGCTTCAAAGTGGTAAAAAGGTTATCGGTGCTGGTGCAGGCAATCCACCGGCCTTTGTAGATGAAACGGCAGATATTAAAAAGGCCGCTCAAGATATTGTTCTCGGCGCTAGTCTAGATAATAATATTCTATGTATCGCTGAAAAGAGCGTTGTAGCCATGCGTCAAATTGAGCCACAGCTAGTTCAAGAAATGGTAAAAGCAGGTTGTATTCTCCTTGAAAATCAACAGGATATTCAACGCCTAGTCGATTTAACAGTGTTGCCAAATGGGACACCAAATAAAAAATTTGTCGGTAAAAATGCAAGCGTTATTCTTGATGCAGCACATATTCCGTACAATGGTGATCCACGGTTAATTATCATGCGGGCTCCAAAAAATCATCCCTTTGCAGTAATTGAGATGTTAATGCCTATTTTACCTGTTGTTACAGTAGATAGCTTTGACGAAGGTCTTGATGTATGCTTGATGTTAGAAGCAGGCTTACATCATACGGCCACAATGCATTCCTTGAATATGGAACGCCTCAACCGGATGGCTCGTAAAATGAAAACTTCCATTTTTGTTAAGAATGGTCCGTCCTATGCAGGGCTTGGATTTAGTGGTGAGGGTACGACAACCTTTACAATTGCTACACCTACTGGGGAATCTACTACATCGGCTCGTTGCTTTGCACGACGTCGTAGATGTTGCTTAACAACAGGATTTAATATTCGATAGGTGGTGAGCATATGAATAAATGGACTTTTCCAACCCAGATTTATGCAGGGCCAGATTCGTTAAATCGTCTTACAGCATTTTCTAATGAATCTATCCTTATCATATGCGATCCATTTTTAAAAGATTCTCCAAGCCTTACGTATGTGATGGGGTTAATGGACAGTAAAAATAAGGTAACCATCTACACTGATGTGGTACCTGATCCACCGATTACGCATGTAGTAAAGGGTATTGAGTTTATGGAAGGCATTAAACCAACTGTAATCATTGCCATAGGTGGGGGCTCCTGTATCGATATGAGTAAGGGCATTGCTTACTTTGGTCGTAAGTTAAAGCATATGGATATCAAATCCTTTATTGCTGTTCCTACTACTAGTGGAACTGGATCAGAAGTGACCTCTTTTGCTGTTCTTACAGATAGCGAAACACAAATTAAATATCCTCTTATGGATGATGCGGTATCACCAGATGAAGCATTATTAACGCCATTATTTGTAAAAACATCGCCTCCAAATGTTACTGCTTTTAGCGGTATGGATGTTCTTGTTCATGCGCTTGAAGCCTATGTAGCAACGTCTGCAAATAATTTTACTGATGCGTTGGCACAGCAAGCAATTGAGCTTGTCTTTGAATACCTACCAAAATGTTATAAGTCAACAGCCACAGACCAAGATCGCATGTCAATGCACGAAGCATCATGCCTTGCAGGACTTTCCTTTAACAAGGCTGGCGTGGGTCTCGTTCATGCCATGGCACATCAGTTGGGTGGGCAATTTCATGTACCTCATGGACTAGCTAACAGTATGCTTTTGCTTTATGTGATTGGATTTAATTGCTCTCGTAACCAAGAGGTGGCCAAGAAATATGCCCATCTATCTGCTAAGTTGGGCTTTGCATCGCATAAAGCATCCGATGGAGATAAAATAGGTGCATTACTAGAGGCGATTGTAAAACTACAACGAACTTTAGAATGTCCAATGACACTGACTGAATTTGGTGTAGATAAGGCTACATCTGAACCAAAACTTAACCTCATGGCAGATAGAGCACTAGAGGATATGTGTTATAGATTTAATCCATACCCAGCTAACCATGATGATCTTATCGGATTATATAAAAAGATTTTGTAACCTATATAGAGTGAATAATAAAACTCAAAAGTATATAATAAACAATACAAATACAAGAGGCTTTAATGATTTCATGGAAGCCTCTTTTTGTATGCCCTTATTCTTGTTAATTGAAATAGAAATAGAAATAATATTTACCTATTTATTGCTTAAGTTATGTGCTATTAGGTACACCTTTTTTCACCTTAGAATGATATAATTAATTTTACATCCTATCTCAATGTAGAGGTGTTATTCAAGTTTAGTCATATTCCATATAACTCATTGGAATATAGAAAAACATAGATTTTATCTACATTTGTTGTATAATATGTATAGGATATTTAAAAAATTAGATGTTTTTGTGAAAGCTTATCCTTATCTAAGTTTAATTAGATGTTTGGTGCATTATATTTTAGATTCATGCTCAATGTACTACTTTCACAATATGAGTATGATCTTGTGTGGTCATACGTTTTTTGAAAAGAGAGGTATTTATGCAACACATGCTACGCATGGGTATTGACGTGGGCTCTACAACGGTTAAAGTTGTACTATTAGACGAACACGATAATTATTTGTATAAAAAGTACATACGCCATTATGCAAACATTTTGGACACCGTATATACCTTGCTCCAAGAGGCTCAAGTGGGCCATGAAAATGATCAAGTTCATGTATGTATTACCGGTTCTGGTGGTATGGCGATGGCTGAAAAGGTACGCATTCCATTCGTGCAAGAGGTTATTGCTGAAACACGTGCTGTAAAAGCGTTGTATCCAGAAACTGATGTTATCATCGAACTTGGTGGTGAAGATGCGAAGGTAACCTATTTAGGTCAAACGGCAGAACACCGTATGAATGGTTCTTGTGCAGGTGGTACAGGTGCTTTCATCGACCAAATGGCGACTTTATTACAAACTGATGCATCTGGTCTTAACCAATTGGCCATGAATGCCGATACGATTTATCCAATTGCAGCACGCTGTGGCGTATTTGCTAAAACAGACGTACAAGCATTGTTAAACCAAGGCGCATCTCATGAAAATATTGCAAAATCCGTATTCCAAGCGATTGTAAATCAAACAATTGCGGGCCTTGCATGCGGTCATAAAATCGAAGGTAATGTAGCATTCCTTGGGGGGCCGTTAACATTCTTGTCCGAACTTCGTCAATGTTTCTGCGATACCTTAGAACTAGATGAAGCGCATCGCATTATCCCTGAAAATGGTGAATTATTCATCGCTTTAGGGGCGGCTTTGATGAAAGAAGACTGTCGTGAGATTACGGTTGGTCAATTAACAAAGGAAATTGGTGCCCTCATCGGTATTCCTATGGAGGCTACAGATCGTGTAGAGCCTCTATTTAAAAATGAACAAGAATTAGAAGAATTCCGCGCTCGTCACGCTAAGGCCGTAACGCCAAAAGCGAATATTGAAGATGCGCAAGGTCCTTGTTACCTTGGTATTGATGCTGGTTCTACCACTCTTAAGGTAGTTCTCATCAATAGCAATAAGGAAATCATATTCTCTCACTATGGTCCAAATCATGGTAAACCATTAGAAAAATCTCGTGAAATGATCGAGAAGATTTATGAACTGTTACCAAAAGGCGCGTATATTGCGCATTCTGGTGTAACGGGTTACGGCGAAGCGTTCCTTAAACGCGCCCTTGGTATCGATATTGGCGAAGTAGAAACAATGGCTCACTATCGTGCAGCTCGTTACTTCTGCCCTGATGTATCCTTTATCTTGGACATCGGCGGTCAAGATATGAAATGCTGTAAGGTTCGCGATGGCTATATCGAAGATATCGTATTGAACGAAGCATGCTCCTCTGGTTGCGGCTCCTTCATCGATACATTCGCATCCGGTCTACGCATTCCAATCGATCAATTCGCGAAGGAAGGTTTATTGGCATCCTTGCCAATCGACTTGGGTTCTCGTTGTACTGTATTTATGAACTCTAAGGTTAAGCAGGCTCAAAAAGAAGGTGCTACGGTACAAGATATTGCGGCAGGTCTTGCTTACTCTGTTATTAAAAATGCCCTTTATAAGGTTCTTAAGGTAAAAGATCCTAAAGAATTGGGTGATCATATCGTTGTACAAGGCGGTACATTCTACAATGAATCCGTATTGCGTGCCTTCGAGAAATTGATGGGCGTAGAAGTAATTCGTCCTGACGTATCTGGCTTGATGGGTGCTTATGGTATGGCCCTTCTTGCAGCTGAAACGGCAGAAGAGTTACAAAAGGAAAAAAGCACTTTGCTCGATAGTGATGGTCTTAACTCCTTACAAGTATCTACGACAATGCGTAATTGCGGACTTTGCTCCAATAACTGTATGCTTACCATCAATGCTTTCTCTGATGGTCGTACTTACGTAACGGGTAACCGTTGTGACCGCGGTGCGGGCGGTATGATTCAAGAAGAACGCAAAGCAGTTCCTAACTTAGTAGACGTTAAATTACGTCGTTACTTCGACTATTATTTGAAGAAAAATATTCCAGAGTTCGAAGGTAAAATGCGCGTAGGTATTCCTCGCGTCCTCAACATGTATGAGGATTTCCCATTCTGGTTTACATTCTTTAATACACTTGGCTATGAAGTAATCCTTTCCGATTACACTACAAAGGAACAATACAACAAGGCTATTGATACGATTCCATCCGATACAGCTTGCTACCCAGCAAAAGCGGTACATGGTCATATTCGTGATCTTGCGAATGCACAAGTAGACTTTGTTTGGTACCCTTGTATTCAACATGGCCCTAAGGAATTTAGCCGTGACAATAATTACCATTGTCCAATGGTTATTTCCTATCCGGAACTTATCAAAAACAACATGCAAGAGGTTCTAGGGGATACTCCATTCCACGCACCATTCTTGCCATTAGCTGATAAGAAATCTCTTGTTCCTGCTCTTGTGAAAGCATTGGACTTCTTGAATCTCAAGAAGAAAGATATTGCTAACGCTGTTGAAAAAGCGTGGGAAGAACAAGAAAATTGTAAGGCTTCTTACCGTGAAGCGACAAAGAAAACAGTATCTCGCCTCGTAGCAGAACAAATTCCTACCATCGTATTAGCTGGTCGTCCATATCATTTGGACTCCGGTATTAACCACGGTATTCCAGAGCTTATTACATCTCTTGGTATGGCTGTTCTTACAGAAGATGGCGTTGCGCCACTGGGGAATGAAATCAAGCATTTACGTGTTGTAGACCAATGGTCTTACCATAGCCGTCTATATCGCGCTGCTGAATTCGTAAGTAGAACAGAAGGCTTCCAAATTGTTGAGCTCAACTCCTTCGGTTGTGGCCTCGACTCTATCGTAGCGGATCAAGTAAAAGATATACTTTCAGCAAACCATAAGATTCATACCTTACTCAAAATTGACGAAGGTACAAACCTTGGGGCTGTAACGATCCGTTTGCGTTCCTTGCAATCTGTAATGGAACGTAGCTTGCGTCGTCATCACAACCCAGAGGCACCAGAAGTGGTGGAAGAACAATTGCCAACCTACGATTATAATCGCGTGGTGTTCACAGAGGAAATGCGTAAGACCTATAAAATCTTGGTGCCACAAATGTCACCATTGCATTTTAGCCTCTTAGATCCAGTCCTCAAAAATGAAGGCTATAACTTTGAAATGTTGCCAGCACCAACGCGTGACGATATTGAAGTGGGCTTGAAATATATCAATAATGATGCATGTTACCCAGCGATTATCGTTGTTGGTCAGCTCATGTCTGCACTATTATCTGGTAAATACGACATCAATAAAACAGCTGTTATCATCTCTCAAACAGGTGGTGGTTGCCGTGCTACAAACTACATTGGCTATTTGCGTAAAGCATTGATTGACGCTGGTATGAAACAAGTGCCAATCCTATCTCTTAATGCAAGCGATATGGAACGTCAACCAGGCTTCAAATTGACAAAAGGTTTCTTGCATCGTATGATCCAAGCCGTTGTTTACGGTGATGCCCTCATGCAATGCGTATTGGCTACACGTCCTTACGAAACTAACCCGGGCTCTACAGATGCATTATGTGATTACTGGATTAAAAAATTACGTGAAAACATTACATCTGCCAGCCTTCGTCAGTATAATAAGTACATCAAAGAAATCATTCATGACTTTGATAACTTACCGGTCAATAAAGATGTACAAAAACCTCGCGTTGGCGTCGTAGGGGAAATTTACGTTAAATTCCACCCAAGTGCTAACAACCATATCAATGAACTCATTGAAAAAGAAGGTGGCGAAGTCGTTACATCTGGTTTATTAGACTTCTTCTTGTACTGCGCAATGGACAGTACATATCGTGCTAAGCACCTTGATGGTACATGGCTATCTGGCTTCTTTGGTACATTGGCTCGTGAAGCCCTTGAACTCTACCGCTTGCCATACGCTAAAGCAGTAGCAGCGTCTAAAAACTTTGACCCTCTACAACGTATGACAGAAGTAGCAAAAGAAGCGGCTCACTACATTGGTCTTGGTAACCAATGCGGTGAAGGTTGGTTCCTCACAGGCGATATGATTGACCTCATTGAAAAAGGGGCTAAACAAATCGTATGCTTGCAACCATTCGGCTGTTTACCAAACCACGTTACAGGTAAAGGCATGGTTAAAACACTATCCGCTGCCTACCCAGACGTGCGCATTGCTGCTATCGACTACGATCCAGGCTCCAGTGCAGTAAACCAAGCAAATCGACTAAAACTATTACTATCGACAATGTTTGAATAAAAGCGTGCTCCGTTATATTTTCAATGGGGCCCCGTGACAATTACATATTACTAGTATAGAAAAAACACAGCCCTCTCTTGGCTCAGTACGTCACTACGTTCCGTAAAATCGCTGCAGAGAGGACTTTGTTCTTTTCTATATAGACCTGTTATGAGGACGTCCCATTGAAAATATAACTAGTGCAGATATGGATAGATGTAAGGAGATGTGGCTATGCCACATCTCTTTTTCCTACAATCAGTTGGACAGGTGCTTTCCTTTATTGTGCATAGTGTATTTGTAAAAAAGAATTAGCAGATTTTAATTTAAGCTGTATAGCCCCACAATGGGACGCCTCTACAGGTAGTGTTAATATAAATAAGATACCCCTTTCCGAAGCGATTTTACGAAGCGTAGCGCCGTACTGAGCAAGGAAAGGGGTATCTTATTTATATACTAATATTATTCTGTTGTAGTTGGGCCCCATTGTGGGGCTTACAGAAACGTATAAAATAAATTATTCTTTTTCTACTAAACCATACAAGCACAATAAGGAAAGCACTGCACATACTAGCATTGTAATCCCCATTGGTATGCCCGTATGATCCCCACCTATACCAACTAATGGTGATACAATACCTGCTGCAAACATGCTTGCAAAGCCTAGTATGGCAGAGGCACTGCCTGCCATTTTTCCATAGTTAGTCATAGCCATAGAGAAGGAGGCGGAACCGAATAAGGAAACTGTGCACACCGTAAAGAATAGAATTGTTGTTACAGGAATGAGAGACCATTCAAAAATCATGGCTACTAAGAATAGTAAGGAGCCGATAGTCAGTTCCCATAGACTGAATGTAAGTATTTGACGAGATGTTACGACATTACTTACTCGTCCGCTAATGGCACTGGCCAAGATAATGCCGCAACTATTGATACCAAAAAGATAACTAAATTTCTGGGCTGAAAGTTGGAAAATATTTTGGTATACAAAGGATGAACCTGAGATATAGGCAAAGAAAGCGCCGAAAGCAAAGAATTGAATTAAAGATTGTCCCAGGAAACGTTTATCTTTGATCAGTGTAAAGTAGTTATTTATAGCCGTAGCAAGGCCGCCAGTAACGCGTTTTTCCTTTGGTAAGCTTTCACGGAAAAGAAGAGAACCTAGCAATAGAATAGCAGAGAATACGGCTAAGATTATAAAGATAACGCGCCATGTGGTAAGAAGTAGTAGTTGACCGCCTACTAAAGGTGCAAGGACTGGTGCGAGTCCGTTAACCATCATGAGCATAGCAAAAAGTTTAGTCAGTTCTTGACCAGATGCAAAGTCTCGAGCGATGGCTTTGGCAATTACAACGCCTACAGATCCGGTTAAACCTTGTAGAAATCTTCCTAGTAAAAGTATTTCGATACTCGGTGCATAGGCACATATAAGGCCAGAAATAACACATAGTAAATTGCCTATAATAAGTGGTACCTTACGCCCCATTGTGTCACTAATAGGACCACCAAATAATTGGCCTAATGCAACGCCAAAGGTCATAATACCAATGGTCATTTGAATATTTGATGCTGTTGTATTTAATTCACCAGGCATAATCGGTAATGCCGGTAAATACAGATCTGTTGCGAGCGGTGTAATAGCTGTTAACATGCCAAGGAATACTACCAAGATAAAGGAAACCTTAGCAGAATTTTCTTGAGTCATACAATCCTCCTATCTTAAAATGGGAAAAATAAAAGCCTGCGAATCGCACTTCGCAGACTGCATTTAATTTTTTCTATTTGATACGATGTATTTTATCATGATTAAGAAAAAATATCTATATGAAATATTGAGTTTGCTATATCTCTATTTATAGATTACAATTAGTATATTAATTATATCTAAAAAAATCAATGTACTTATTGGCGATGGGAGAATTATATGAAATATTTAATAAAAGGTTTTGTGTTAGCTGCAATTGTAGTAATCGGGACTGCTACGGTTTCTTCTGTAGAAGCTATTAGTTCTGATGAGGCTGTACAGAGTGCCTTAGCGCGTGTACCGGGTGCAACAGTTGCAAATGTAACTGAATTCAATCGTGATTATGAGAATGGCCGTTTAGAGTATGAAGGTGAAATACATTATAACGGTTATGAATATGATTTTGAAATTGATGCAGATACTGGAACCTTTACTAAATGGGAAGTAGAGCAAGAGGCTTATTAATAGATTGTTACAATTATATGTAGCAAATTAGTGAAATCTAAACTGTAGTATCATTAAGCTATGTTATATATAGTATTCTCATATGTGGCAACAAAAAAGAACAGCTCGTGAAGAGCTGTTCTTTTTTGTATTGTTACCAGTTCTTAGAAGAAGAAGTGGTGAATTTCATGGATGAAATGTTGACCGAAGAAGGAGATACAACCATGCATAACGATGAAGATCAAGAAGTATTTGAATGCGCTGTTCATGATAACGCTTGCTTCGATTTCATGTTCTAAGTTGTGAGCTTCTTCAGAATTAATTTCTTTATGGTTTTCTAGGTATGCTTTCAAAGCAGGACCTACGGCACCAATAGAAATCGCGATGGATTGTGGGGATAACATTTTGCCGATACCAGCTGCACCGGAGTTAACTGCTGCCAACCAGAAGCCAAGGTCTTCGAAGTTTGTAGGATCTAAACCTTGAGCTGCAGCGATTTGAAGTGGGCCAAACAATACGTTGGAGTTTGTACCGGAACCAGTCAAGAAGGCACCCAACGCACCTACGATAGGAGCGAATAGAGGGTACAAGGAACCTGTACCAGCAACCATTGCTTTCGCAATATCTGCAGTCATACCAGAGTAAGTCATCAATTTAGCTGTCATAACAACTGTGATGATTGTAAGGTATGTGAATTTCAAGTTTTTAACTGTGGAACCCAATGTACCGAAGATTTCGCCAGCTTTTGCTTTTTGGATGAAACCACCAACAATACCAGCGATGAAGATCATGATACCAGGAGTTGCAATCCATACGAATGTGTAAGGTTTTGCACCAGGACCTTGGTAGATAGGTACAGATGTTTTAATGGACGCAAGAGGACCATTAATTGCAGGGAACAATTTGGAAGTTAATAACAATAATACGAAGATTAAGATGAATGGCATTGCAGCTACAAGGCCTTCACCACCAGAAACTTTTGGAACTTCGCCAGTTTGTTTAACTGCGTATGCAGGATCATTAGGAGGCATAATTTTTGCACAGATAATGATAACTGCCATGATAACGATGGATGCAGAGATTACGGATAATTCTGGACCCATTACTGCGTTGATTATAGTTTCAGGAATAGCTAAAGCTAAACCGGAAAGCAATGTAACAAGGAATACGCCTTTTAACGCTTTGACACCGCCACCAATGATCATAACAACGAAGAATGGAGCGATAAGGTTAAGTAAGAATAATTGTACGGAAATGAATGTACCTAAATGGCTTGGATCAAGGCTTGTTAAGGATGCCAATGTAGTTGTTGGAATACCGATAGAGCCGAATGTTGTTGGTACGGAGTTCGCAACGAGACATGCGATGATAGATTTTAGTGGGTCGAAACCTACGGCAACCATCATAGCAGCTGGAATTGCAACGGCAGTACCAAAGCCAGCCATACCTTCCATGAAGGCACCGAAGCCCCATGCAAGTAACAATGCAAGTACACGAGTATCAGATGTTACAGAAGAAAGCATTGTTTTAATAGTTTCCATTGCTTTCGTATGTACTACCAAGTTATAAACGAAGATAGCAGCTGTAATAACTAATAGGATTGGCCAGATTGCCAAAGCGGCACCTTCAAGGGCACCAGTGACCATAATAAATGGATCAGATTGGAATGCTGTAATAGCGATGATGAAAGAACCGATTGCAGCAACACTTGTTGCTTGCCATGCTGGTAATTTCAAGATGGATAACGCTACGATCAACCAAATGATTGGAGATAGCGCTAATAGAACGGTGATAGCACTCATTTCTAAAATCATCCTTTCAAGAAAAATAAAAATATATGCTTAACAGGACGATGTAGCTTAATCAATTTAATTGATGAGTAAATCGCTATTGTATTAAGTTGTAAAAGTTCAGTTAAAATAAAGGATTACAATAAAATAACAGATATACTTATCATAAAAAGTGATATGTCTCTTAAAAATTTTTAACCTCATTACACATGAGGTTAAGAATATAAGAGAGGGGACATAAACAGTGTTTATGTCCCCTTCTTTACTGACTACATGTCCGTGTTAGGGCCTTTGTAAGGTCTTAGGTATTAGTAGTTACCTTTGAACATTGTAGCAGGAGCTTCTGGTACATAATCGCCGAAGTAGGATTTGAAGTCTAAACCTAATTCATTGCAAAGATCTTGAACTTCTAGCATTGTACCGTTAAGTACAGGGATGCCTTCAGCTTTAACTTTTTCAACGGATTCATGTTCTTTTTCACCATGAGTGTAAATGCGGTCTTGACCAGCAGCTTTAGGAGCTTCACGTAATTCTTGTAAGAATTGGGAGAAGTGTTTTTTGATTTCAGCTGGGTCACCGAAGAATTCAGGGTTGATAGCCATGAAGCCGTGGCAGATATTGGATTTACCGCCAACCATACATTTGTTGGAAGTACCGCCTTGGGACAAGATGGAGGAGAATAATTCAGCAATCATGCCGTTACCATAACCTTTGTGGCCGCCAAGAACTTCTGTAGCACCACCTAAAGGAAGGATACCGCCGCCTTCATGACGGGAGATGTTGCCCAATACTTCAGCTGCATCAGTGGAAGGAACGCCGTCTTTGTTAACAGCCCAACCATCTGGAGTAGCTTTGCCCATTTTGTTGTACATTTCAAGTTTACCACGAGTTACTACTGTAGTGGAGCAATCGAAGAAGAAGTCAACAGGATCAGCAGGTACAGTCCAAGCGATAGGGTTAGAACCAAGCATAGCTTTACGAGCATATACAGGAACCATGATTGCTTCGGAGTTTGTACAAGAGAAACCGATTAAGCCTTGGTCGGATGCCATTTTAGCATAGTAACCAGCGATACCATAGTGGTTGGAGTTACGTACGGATACGATACCAACACCGGATTTTTTAGCTTTTTCGATAGCCATTTCCATAGCCATGTGGCCCAAGATTTGGCCCATGCCGTCATGACCGTCGATAACTGCGGAAATTGGAGTTTCTTTTACGATTTCAGGTTTTGCGTCGATTTTGATCAAGCCATTAGTGATACCTTTGTGGTAACGAACCATACGTTGCATACCATGGCTTTGAATACCGAACAAGTCGGAAGTCAAAAGTACGTCTTGGATGATGTCAGCTTCTTTTTCGGAGAAACCGAATTTTTGGAAAGCGTCCATGCTTAATTTTTTCAATGTTTCATAAGGGAATAACACAGTGTTTTTTGCGTCTGCCATCGTTAAAACCTCTTTTCAGAAAATATGTACCTGATATAGTAACGTCACTCTAAAATATCATGAAGTTTAAATGATATCTGGTGAGCTCTATATCCTCTCAAATGACAATGTCAGTATAGCACAGAAAGAAGTGAGATTGAATAGTCTTACAGTCTGAAACACATTACTAAATACGCATACGTACCGGTGATGTTTGTCACATATTCCGAGGTCGATTGCTGAAACATCCGATTATACCTAAAACTATATGGTTATGACTTTTAGTTATGATTGCATGATTTTTTTTTAGATTTTCAGTATTTTTATAGAGCTTATTAGTATATCTGTATAGGCTTTGAGCAAGAATGAGAATGGATAAACATCGATAAAACTTGAAATGTTCAATAACATATATAAAAATTTTTGATATGTATGGCAACGTATTGTGATAACTGAATGTATTGATATGCATGATATGCAATGATTTTAATCTTTGTGAAGATAGAAAATGTGTTAAAGGTTACACTTATACAGACAATGCTGTAATATAATATAAATATACATCCTATAGTTTATATAATTTATAAGCGAGGTGCTTATTTTGAAAGAATACAAATCAGTATGTCCTTATGATTGCCCAGATGCATGTGGTCTAATCGTATCGGTAGAGAACAATAGAGTAGTATCTGTTCGTGGTAATAGAGATCATGCTTTTACAAGAGGTACATTGTGCCCTAAAATGGCGCATTACGAACAAGTGGTTCATTCTCCATTGCGTTTACAGTACCCAATGAAACGGATTGGTAAAAAAGGAATCGGTGAAGACCAATATATACGTATCAGTTGGGATGAGGCATTAGATACCATTGTTAATAATTTTAAAGAAACTATTAGTACTCATGGCAGTGAAAGTATTTTGCGCTACTCCTATGCAGGTACGATGGGTGTGATTCAAAGCCCAGCAGCGGATTACTTTTTCCGCCGTATTGGTGCTACAGACCAGGACCGTGGTATTTGCTCCCCTGCAAAACAGGCAGGATTCCGCTCTGTTTATGGCGATACACTAGCCATTAAACCTCAAGAGGCACAACATAGTGATTTAATTGTTCTATGGGGCATTAATGCCACTGCTACTGATGTTCATATCTTACATGATGTAAACATAGCAAAAAAGAATGGCGCTCGAGTTTGGATTATTGATACTCATAAAACCTATACTTTTAATCAAGCTCATGAACATATTTACGTAAAACCTGGTAGTGATGGCGCCTTAGCGTTAGGTATGCTTCATATTATTCATCGAGACGGTTTAGCAGATATAGATTTTATTAAGGAACATGTACAAGGCTATGATCAGCTCGTAAACGATGTGTTGCTTGATTTTACACCGGAAAAAGCATCTGAACTTTGTGGCGTTTCCGTAGAACGTATGATTGAGTTTGCCCATGCCTATGCTAAAGCTAAGGCTCCATTTATACGTCTTGGCAGTGGGTTATCACGCTATGGGAATGGTGCTATGAACTGTCGTGCTATTAATGCATTACCTGCTGTAGTTGGAGCTTGGCAATATTTAGGCGGTGGCTTATTATCGAGTGCTAGTGGTAGTAAGTTTGTGGGCAAAGAAGTGATGCAACAGGCTCATGTGGATGCACCAGCAAAGCGATTGATGCCTATGATTAAACTAGGTGAAATGCTTACAAACCCATCAGGTACAGCTGTGCATAGTCTTTATGTATTCTCTAGTAATCCGGCTATAACAGCACCTGATCAAAATGTAGTGCGAAAAGGCTTGATGAGAGATGATTTATTTACGGTTGTTCACGAACGTTTCTTTACCGACACATGTAAATACGCCGATATTGTATTGCCCGCCACAACATCAGTAGAACATGACGATATATATAACTCCTATGGGCACTATACAATTGGAACGGGTTATAAATTAATCAATCCTATTGGCGAATCCCGCTCTAACTGGCAAGTGATTTCTGAATTAGCTAAACGTATGGGACTTACAGATGAATTCTTTAAGCATAGTGAACGAGATTTAATAGACCAAATTGTAAGTGCGTCGCACCGTATTTCTAAGGATGATCAAAATTTAATTCTCCAAGGTGAACCAGTAGAGATGACGTTGCCTGAAAATTATAAATTAGATTTTAAAACGCCATCTGGAAAGATTGAGTTATATAATCCACATGATGTGGAGCCACTAATTCGTTATTTACCGCCTTATGGAGATAGTGCACCATTCTGGCTTATTATCGGTAATGATATTCGCATTTTAGATTCTAGCTTCTGTGAGTTAGAGTTTGATGATCCTGAATTGATGAAACTACGCATCAATCCTAAAGATGCAAAAGTATATAACATTAATGATGGTGATGAAGTTGAAATCTACAATAATCGTGGTAGTGTAAAAATTAAAGCATACTACGATGAAGAGGTACAACGAGGTACATTGGTAACCCTTGGCGTATGGTGGCAATCACAATCTAGTGATCCTAATGTAGGTATTAATGTACTTACAGCAGACAGACCTACGGATCAAGGTTGGGGTAGTACATTCTATGATGTGCAAGTTCACATCAAAAAGGCGGATATTTAATTCCCTTTACTTATAGGAATAACGTTATGCTAATATGTCATAACAAGAATATTTTTATTGCATACATATCCTCATTAGGATTATAATAGTAATATTATTTCTATATATAACCTGAAGGGGGTTACGTTTATGAATGGTAATGATAAATTATCTGCCCGTGCCTATTGGGCTATAGGCATGATGTTATTCGCCCTATTCTTTGGGGCAGGGAACTTGATCTTCCCAGCGGCCTTAGGTCAACATTCTGGTGATAACGTAGGTTGGGCTTTGCTCGGCTTCATATTAACAGGTGTAGGCCTTCCACTATTAGGTGTTGCAGCGATGGGGTACTCCTCCTGTAAAGATGTTGAAGAACTTGCGAGCCGTGTTCATCCGATTTATGGCTTGTTGTACACAATTTCTCTTTACTTGAGTATCGGTCCAATGTTTGCGACGCCACGTACTGGTACTGTAGCTTATGAAATTGCAATTAAACCTTTCACAGAAGGTTTAAGCATGAATATGGAACCAATTTTCTTGGCATTATTCTTTGGTGTTTCTTTGTGGTTATCCATTAGTCCACAAAAGCTTGTTAATCGTATCGGTAATATTTTGACACCAGCATTACTACTTGTAATTCTGTTGTTAATTATTAAATCCTTTATGACTCCGCTAGGCGGCTATGCAGTGCCACAACCAGCTTATGGTGATGCACCTACAGCTGTGTTGCAAGGATTCTTGGACGGCTATAATACGATGGATGCGTTGGCTTCCGTAGTATTTGCTATTCTTGTAATCGACTTTGTTCGTCTTAGCGGCGCTACATCTCGTGCGGTTATTACAAAAACAGTAATGGAAGTAGGCGCTATTGCTGTAGGTCTTCTCGGTATTGTTTATGTATTTATCGCTAACATTGGTGCTACTAGTGTTGAACGTTTTGGTTTGTTTGATACAGGTGCTCCTGTGTTGTCCGTAAGTGCTAACTACTTGTTCGGTGAATTCGGTCAAATTATCTTGGCTATCATCGTTCTTCTAGCTTGCTTGTCTACAAGTATCGGTCTTATCACTTCTTGTGGTACGTACTTCCACAAGTTGACACCGAAGATTAGCTATAAATTATATGTAGTAATCTTCTCCGTAGCAGCATTTGGTCTTAGCATGTTCGGTTTGAAAACAATCATCAGTGCAGCGATTCCAGTGTTGATGCTCTTGTATCCGTTAACGATTGTAATCATCTTGTTGGCACTTCTTCACAATGTGTTCGGTGGTCGTCGTTGCGTATACGCATGGACAATGGCTTTCACAATGATCTCTGCACTTATGACTGGTCTTGAAACGGCAGGTATTGCACCTGCTGCATTGGAACAGCTCTTTACTCAATACATTCCATTCCAGGCTGCTGGGATGGGCTGGGTGAGCTTTGCGGTATTAGGCTTCGTTGTAGGTCTTATCCATAAAGGTCTTGTGTCCGAAAATAAATAATAGTATTAAAGGTTCTATACTTTCGTTTTTGGTGAAAGTATAGAACCTTTTTGTGTCTTAAGGGTTGTCATATAAAATTGATTTTGTGAGTAGAAGTTTCTATAATAAGAATATAGATAATGAAAGAAGGAAGGAAGATTTTATGCGTAGTACTCATTGTTTACCTAGTTATAGTTTTGGCGGTCATGAGGTGTTTGACGCTATTCCCAAATTTACAAAATTATATGGTAAGTCTGTAGCTATCATCGGTGGTGAGACAGCTCTTTCTAAAGCTTTGCCACACATTCGTCCAGTGCTTGATAAAGCAGGGATTAAAGTGCTAGATATTATTCACTTTGGTGGAGAGTGTACTTTCTCTCGAGGTAAGGAAATTGCACAAATGGCTTCTGTAAAAGATGCGGACTTTATGTTTGCTGTTGGTGGCGGTAAGGCCATGGATACGGTAAAAGTAGTAGCTCTAGAGTTAGATGATAAACCATTCTTTACAATTCCGACCATTGCCTCTACTTGTGCTGCAACGTCAGAAGTCGCAGCTGTATACACTGCAGAGCATACTTTTGATGACGTAGCCTTTGTAAATCATCCTCCTGTGCACTGCTTTATTGATGCTGATATTCTCGTAGAAGCACCAAGCCGTTACTTGTGGGCGGGAATGGGAGATACTATTGCAAAACACTATGAAACTCATCTTTCTGCTCGCAATCGTGAGCAAGATTATAATACTCAGTTAGGCCTTACTCTAGCTTCTATGTGTAGTGAACCAATTTTAGCACATGGTATACAAGCCTATAAAGACAGTCAAGCTAAAAAACGTAGTGATGCATTTGATACCATTGCTATGACTGTTATCTTTACTACCGGTATTGTATCGGGTTGTGTTCCTATGGCATATAATAGTAATATGGCTCATGCTGTATGTTATGGCTGTGTTACTAATAAAGAAACAGAAGAAAACCATTTACATGGTGAAATGGTAGCATATGGCTTACTTATTTTGTTAACCGTTGACCAACAAATGGATGAATTACAACGGTGGTTGCCAATATACCGCGAATTAGGTTGGCCTACTAAACTTTCACAGTTAGGTCTTACTGCATCGCATATTCCTCAAATTGTTGAAAAGGCTACATCTGTTCATGATATTGACGTATCTCCGTACAAAATTACAGCAGATATGTTGACTAAGGCTATTCAATACATGGAATCTCTTGATTAATATAATTTGTAACCGTTTGTGTATGTTATGTGATGAGGTTATAAATGCGAAAAATTGTAAAGGGTGGCTTATATCGTCATTTTAAAGGCATGTACTATTATGTGTTAGATGTTGCAACTCATTCGGAAACGAGTGAACAGTTCGTAGTGTATCAAAAATTATATGATCAACGTGACTTATATGTACGACCACTAGATATGTTTTTGAGTTATGTGGATCAAGAAAAATATCCTGATGTAGAGCAGAAAGAGCGATTTAAGTTAATGAGCGGACGTGATTAGGAGGGCCTGTGGAACAGAAATTTTTCTTTTTCGATATAGACAATACCTTAGCTGTGTGGCCGGAAGGTAAAATTCCTGACAGTGCTCAATATAGCTTAGATGAATTAAAGCGCCGTGGTCATAGGGTGGCACTAGCGACAGGCCGTATCCAAGTAGATGCAAAGCGTTTTGCTGAGCAAGCAGGTCTTACAGATTTTGTAGCAGATGGCGGACATAGTGTTACTGTTAATAATGAACTAGTGTCCATGATTGGCATGGATCGTGATGCATGCATTAACTATTTGGAATATTTAGAGTCCCATAATATTCCTTGGGCTGTAACAGATCGGAATAAATTAGGCCGAATTACGCCGTATAAGGAGATATTAGATTGGCATCCGAATTGGGATGTTTTTAAAACGACAGTAGATCCTAATTTTGACTTTCATAATGTAGAAGAGTTTTATAAGATTTATGTGTTCTTTAAAGAAGGGGAAGAAGAGGAAAAAGAAATTGAGCATATGACGCATAAGCTCATTCGTTATGGCGATGGCTGTGTTTTATATGAACCAATGGAAAAAGCTTTGGGTATTCGCAATATGCTTGATCATTTTGGTATGAAACCTAATCAAGCCGTAGTGTTTGGTGACGGATATAATGATTTGTCTATGTTTAGACCAGAATGGCTTAATATTGCCATGGGGAATGCACGTGCTGAATTAAAAGAAAAAGCCGATTATATCACTACCGACTGTGATAAGGATGGTATTTATAATGCGTGTAAGCATTTCAAGTGGATTGATTAGTTTGAGTTAATTCCTGTAAGTTATGTGAATTATAATGTTTGGTAACCGTAGCTACAGATTTGTGGTAGATTAATTAGTATAATGCGCTTAGATTCATACTTGTGTATTTATAGGAGAAGAGAAGTCATGAATAACAAACGCAAATTTTTTACCACTTTACTATGTGTAGCAACCCTGACGACAGGTCTATTGATTTCTGGTTGTAGTGTTAATAAGGTAAGTAATCTTGGCTCTGCTGTATCCTCTGTAGTCGGTGATAATGATGAGAAGGCGGCTGCAAAGCTTAATACTCTCATCGATGCAACTAACCAGTTCAATAGCAATAATGCGGCATTTGCTCAATTCCAAGCAGACGGTTTGGCGCAATTAAAAGGTGGCTTCCAAGAAGGTGCTATTACTAATCAACCTCACTATGACAGATTACAAGACGCTTTGGAAAAATCTAAAAAAGAAGGTTCTACATTCAAAGATCTTGATGCAGAACGGGACAATCTATTGAACGTTCTTAATGAATTAGTGCCAGTATATAAAGAGTTGACTTCTTATAATGACTCTAAAGCCTATATGAACGATGGTGGTGCTAAAGGTAAAGAGTTAGCTGCTAAATATGTAGCTTCTGTAGAAAAATTTGATGCAGCGTATACTAAATTTAGTGATGTTCTTACAAAAACTAACAATGAACAAACTCAAAAACAAGTTGAAAAATTGAAAAAAGAAGGCAAGAAAGGTTATGCGGCAGCAATGGAATCTACGCTTCGCTTGACTAACCTTGTAGAAAACCTTGAAAAAGCTCCTCAAAAAGCTGATAAAGCAGCTGTAGAAAAAGAGCTTTCAGAAATCGAAGCATTGCTCAAGAGTGTGAATAATGATCGTGGCCAAGTTCTGGCTGATCGTTACAATTCCGTAGTCGGTTCCGTACGTCAAGTCCTTGCAGACTCAAACGAAAATAATCTTGACGAAATGATTCAATCCTTCAATGCTTATATTGATACCTATAACAGTACGAACCCAGAACAATTTGATGGTAAATAATAGCTAATATATAACTGAAAGTATAAGGTTATATAAATTGGTAAATTTAATAATTATTTAAACCAAATTTTCTCTAAAACATGATATACTAAAAAAGAGCCGCTCACGGGTTGAGCGGCTTTTCTATGTGAATTTTACATACATGTTAGTATATACGATACATTTTTGGGGGAACTATGAACTGGAAACGCTTGGCTTTATGCGCAATGTTAGGGATTACAATGCTTGGGACAGCGGCATGTGGTACAAAAAGTGGGGAACAACCACAAGGGAATACTGTAAAAGCAGAAACGGTAGCTATGCCTAATTTCTCTAATGCACCAATTGCTGATGAATACGCTATTTTTGATACAAATTATGGTCAATTCAAAGTTCGATTGTTAGGCTCTAAAGCACCTATTACAGTAAAAAACTTTGATTACCTAGTGAAAAAAGGTTTCTATAATGGTGTTACATTCCACCGCGTTATCGAAGGCTTTATGATTCAAGGCGGGGATCCAGATGGTACAGGTGCTGGCGGTCCAGGCTATACAATTCCTGATGAGTTCTCCAATGATTTACACTTCAATAAAATGGGCGTTCTTGCCATGGCAAACCGAGGCCCTAATACAGGTGGCTCTCAGTTCTTTATTACATTGGGACCTACAGATTGGTTAGATAACAAACACACTATCTTTGGCACTGTAGTACAAGGCATGGATGTAGTTGAAAAAATTGGCAAAGTAAAAACAGGCCGTAATGATAAACCAGTAGAGCCAGTAATCATCAATACTATTACGTTGGAACCGATTACTGATGATGCAAAAAATGGCAAATAAGGAGGTTAAGTCTGAAGAGCGGCACTATGTGTACTTGGTGCGTTGCGCAGACGATTCCTTGTATTGCGGGTGGACCACCGATATTGAACGCCGTATAGAGGCTCATAATGGGCTTATTCCAGGCGGTGCTAAGTATACGAGAGGGCGACGTCCTGTTGAATTGGTGTATTCTGAAAGCTTTCACAATAAACAAGATGCACAACGTAGAGAATATGCCATAAAACAGATGACAAAGACTAAGAAATTGCGACTCATTGAGGGTGCAAAATAGTCTTTGATTATGGTATAATATGATGATTAATTACTGCCATGGAGGTTGAAAAATGAAGCGGGTTCTAGTGTCCGTAAAAAGTGTACAACGAGATATGGACGGCAAGGATACCGTAGTGGAACTGATTTCCCCTGGTACATCACATGAAAAGGGTAATGCCCAGTATGTGCGTTACGAAGAATCTAGTGTGACTGGCTTAGATGGGGTAAAGACGACCATTAAAATCCATGATGACTCTATTGTATTGCTTCGAACAGGGGCTGTTAATATGCGTCATCAATATGTCCGTGGTGAAGAGCGCGAATCCGTGTATGAAACACCGTATGGTGATTTGCACATGGCCGTGAATACTCATGAATTAACAGCAGACTTTCACGACGGCGTAGGTCATGTTCATTTAGGATATGACATTTCCGTCGAAGGTGAATGGCAATTTTATAATCAGTTAGATATAGACGTGCGGGAGGATACAGAGCATGGACATGAAGGAAATCCTGAAATCGGGGATTGAACAGGCATTACAAGATACGATTAACAGCGGTGGTTTACCAGCTGGGGAATATCCAGAAATCGTTCTCGAAGTGCCACCTCAAAAAGAATTCGGTGATTTTTCTACAAATATCGCTATGCAATCCGCTCGTGTAGCTCGTCAAAACCCTCGTGCTATTGCAGAGGCTTTGATTAGCCATATGAATTTTGATTGGCTCGAACGCGCTGAGGTTGCTGGTGCAGGTTTCATCAATTTCTTCTTGAAATCTGATATGGTATACGATACGTTGAAAGCTATTTTAAATGCTGGCGATCAATATGGTGTTCAACCATTGCGTGCACGCGATACGATTCAAGTAGAGTACGTAAGTGCGAACCCAACAGGTCCGTTACATGTCGGCCATGGTCGTGGTGCTGCGTATGGTAGTGCACTTGTAAACTTGTTGCGTGCAGCAGGTTACAATGTACAATCCGAGTACTACATCAATGATGCGGGTAACCAAATCGATAATATGGCTATCTCCATTGAATACCGTTTCCAAGAGTTGCAAGGTGCTACATTAGTATTCCCACCTAAGCGCAACGAAGACGGCTCCATGCCTGAATTTGATATTCCAGAAGGAGCTCTCGTGTTCCCTGAAAATGGCTACCGTGGTCCTGATATTATCGAGACTGCAAAAGCTATTGCAGAACGAGAAGGCTTCGATAAATTAAATGCTATGAACGAAGCTGATCGTGTAGCATTGTTTAAAGAAGAGGGTTTAAAAGAAAAATTAGCTCGCTTAGAGGAAACATTAAGCAATTTCCGTGTTACTTTCGATAATTGGTTCTCTGAACGTACTGTCCATGAAGCTGATGAAATTCATCACTCCGTAGAGGCGTTAAAGGCTCTTGGCAAAGTGTATGAAAAAGACGGTGCATTGTGGTTGAAATCTACTGACTATGGCGATGATAAAGACCGTGTAGTTATTCGTGATAATGGAGTTCCTACATATTTAGCGGCAGATATTGCATACCACCGCAATAAATATGATCGTGGCTTCAAAGAAATGATTGATATTTGGGGCGCTGACCATCATGGTTATGTATGCCGTGTAAAAGCTGCTATGGCTGCTTTTGGTTATGACCCAGATAAACTAACAGTATTATTGTTACAAATGGTAGCATTGTTCCGCGATGGGCAACTCGTTAAATTATCTAAACGTAGCGGCGATAGCGTTACATTAGATGAATTGATTGAAGAGGTTGGCGTAGATGCATCTCGTTACTTCTTCTTGATGCGTTCTCTAGATAGCCAACTTGATTTTGATATTAACTTGGCTAAATCTCGTAGCAATGATAACCCAGTATATTATATCCAATATGCTCATGCCCGTATTCACAGCATTTACAACCAAGTGCGTGAAGCAGGCATTGCATTTGGTGATTATAGTGAAACTGATTTCACAACGCTTACAAGCGAAATGGAATTAGAATTGATTAAAAAATTAGCTGAATATCCAGAAGAGGTCGTTCAATCTGCCGAACATCGTGCACCACATCGTATTGCTCGTTACTTATTCGATTTGGCAAGCATGTTCCATTCCTTCTATCGTCAAGGTCGTATCATTGGCGTAGATCCAGCGTTGCAACAGGCTCGTCTAGGATTAATCACAGCGATTGCCCTCGTACTTCGTCAAGGCTTGGGTATTTTAGGTATTTCTGCTCCGGAAAAAATGTAATAGGTGGGAGGCATCATGGCAACTAAGTATATTTTCGTAACTGGCGGCGTTGTTTCTTCTCTTGGTAAAGGGATTACAGCAGCATCCTTGGGTCGCTTGCTTAAAAACCGCGGTTTCAATGTAACGATTCAAAAATTTGACCCATACATTAATATTGACCCTGGTACGATGAGCCCTTACCAACACGGTGAAGTATTCGTAACAGATGACGGTGCTGAAACTGACCTTGATTTGGGTCACTATGAACGCTTTATCGATATTAACCTTAGTAAACGTTCCAACATTACAGCAGGTAAAGTGTACTGGTCTGTAATCAATAAAGAACGTAAAGGTGATTACTTGGGCAGCACTGTACAAGTTATTCCACACATTACAAATGAAATCAAACAAAACGTATACCGCGTAGGTAAAGAGGATAACGCTGATGTAGTTATCACTGAAATCGGTGGTACTGTAGGTGATATTGAAAGCTTGCCATTCATGGAAGCTATCCGCCAAGTGAAAAAAGAAGTAGGTCGTAATGATGTACTTTACATTCACGTAACATTGGTGCCTTACATCAATGCAGCAGGCGAGTTGAAAACTAAACCTACACAACACAGCGTAAAAGAATTGCGCAGCATTGGTATTCAACCAGATATTTTGGTATGCCGCAGCGAAAAACACATTTCTGATGAAATGAAAGAAAAACTTGCTTTGTTCTGTGACGTAGAACCAGAAGCAGTTATTGAAAACCAAACTTGCAGCTCCATCTATGAAGTGCCATTGATGATGCAAGATCAAGGTCTTGATGATATTGTTATCAAAAAATTAGGCCTTGAAGAACGCCCTTGCGATATGGCTGAATGGAAAGAAATGGTTCATAAAATCTTGAACCCTAGTAAAGATATTACAGTTGCTATCGTTGGTAAATATGTAGCATTACATGATGCGTATTTATCCGTAGTTGAAGCTCTAGATCATGCTGGTATTGCTACGGGTACTAAAGTAAATATTCGTTGGATTGACTCCGAAGAACTTGATGATACATCTGTAGATCCTAAAGAGGTATTTGATGGTGTTGAAGGTATCATCGTACCTGGTGGATTTGGTTCCCGTGGTGTAGAAGGTAAAATCCGCACAATTCAATATGCTCGTGAAAACAATATTCCATATCTTGGTCTATGCCTTGGCATGCAATCTGCAGTAATGGAATTTGCTCGTAACGTATGTGGTATGGAAGGTGCTACATCTAGCGAATTTGACGAAAATGCTAAGTACAAAGTAATCGACTTGATGAGTGATCAAGTGGATGTAGATAAAAAAGGCGGTACAATGCGCCTAGGTATCTATCCATGCAAAGTAGAAGCAGGTACAAAAACTCATGAAGCCTATGGTGAAGATTTGATTTATGAACGTCATCGTCACCGTTATGAGTTCAATAATGAATATCGTCAACAATTGACTGATGCTGGCCTTGTTATCTCTGGTACATCTCCAGATGGTCGTTTAGTTGAAAGTATTGAAGTGAAGAATCATCCATTCTTCATTGGTACACAAGCTCATCCAGAGCTTAAATCCCGTCCAAATAATGCACATCCATTATTCCACGGCTTCGTAGATGCGATTTTGGAACTTAAAAAATAGAGAATAGAAATGGGATCTATTTTATCTATTATAGGTATATTTATATTAGCTGCACTCAAACTAGAGCAGTTTGTATATGGTAAATCGGGAAAAGAACAATCTACAACAGGCCATATAGCACGACGTGGTATTGCTAACATAGCAGGACTAATAGCCTTTGATCATGCTATAAGTAGTAAGTCTGTTGTAGTAAAGAAAAAGAAGAAAGATGCTCAGAAATGAGCATCTTTCTTCTTTTTTATTCATATCGATAAATGTTGGAAAAATATATCGATAAATTTAAAAATAACACTTGCAATCTTGAATGATATTTGTTATTATATAGACAAAGATAGATATAGATATAGATATAGATTTGGTGATAAGTACACCGATAATAATATAACTGTTACATTGGAACTCAATTAAGGAGGACATAACATGTCTATTATTGGTAAACAACTTCCTGAATTTACTCTAGATGCTTTCAAAAAACCTGAATTAGTAAAAGTTAGTACTGCCGATGTGTTGGGCAAATGGTCCATCTTCGTATTCTATCCAGCAGACTTCACATTTGTTTGCCCTACAGAATTAGAAGACGTACAAAACTCTTATGCAGAATTGAAAGAACTAGGTTGCGAAGTTTACTCCGTATCTTGTGACTCTGAATTCGTTCACAAAGCATGGTCTGATGCTTCTCCAAGCATTAATAAAATCGAGTACTACATGTTAGCTGATAAAAAACATGAATTAGCTGATTTCTTCGACGTATTCCAAGAAGAATCTGCTATGGCTTACCGTGGTACATTCGTAGTAGATCCAGAAGGTTTCGTTCGTACAGCTGAAATCCATGATATGGGTATCGGCCGTTCTGCTGAAGAATTGGTTCGTAAAGTACAAGCGGCTCAATTCGTAGCAAAACATGGTGACCAAGTGTGTCCTGCACGTTGGAAACCAGGTAAAGACACATTGAAACCAGGTCTTGATTTAGTAGGTAAAATCTAATTTAGAAATAACTTAGACGCTAGAATAATCTAGACAGCTCCTCAAATGACAAAACGGGCGCGCATCGTTTTCCTGACGATACGGTAAGTCCCAATACCAGATGAACCCTCTCCAATTCATCATGGTAAACCTCATATAACAAACTACAAACTATACGCAAAAGGACTGGCCTTCGGGCTAGTCCTTTTGTGTTATGTAAAATAGTTAATGTATCGATATGTGTGATTGCTAGTCTAATAATAGAATAAAATAAATCAATAATATAGGCTTAGGCCAATAAATATAAGGGTTTTTAAATACCCCTTTATAAAAGTAGGAAATAAGTTCTTGCATTTTTAGATTTAGTGGTCTATAATGAAATTAATTCCTAGTGATACACAAGGTTTTATAAATGAAGTAGGATAAGTGCTTTATAACATGGGGTGTGTTAGCACTAACTTTTACAAAGAGAGGCAAGATATATGAGGATTTCCACAAAAGGTCGCTATGCATTGATGGTTCTCATCGATTTAGCAGAGGAAGGTCAGGATAAACCGGTTTCCTTGCGATCCGTTGCAGAACGACAAGGTATATCTGAGAAATACCTTGAGGGTATTGTGGCTCGTTTGGGTGCCGCTAACCTAGTGGATAGTATTCGTGGTAAATACGGAGGCTATCGCTTATCTAAAAGCCCTAAAGAGTACACTATTATTGAAATTTTGCTTGCCACGGAAGAATCCATGGCTATCATCTCCACTCTTGATGAAGGGGTGAGTACTGATACAGTAATCAATGAAAGAACTGTTGGTTTCTGGGCAGGATTACAAAACTATATTCATGATTATCTAGAAAACGTAACTCTTCAAGATGTAATTGATGGAACTTACGCTAAACTTGATACAAAATATGATAATTGGGATGGTTCTATTTAATAAGGAGTAACTATTATGTCTAATATTGCAAAATCTTTCGTTGAATTAATTGGTAAAACACCTTTGTTGGCAGCTACACGTTTTGGTAAAAAATATGGCGCAGATGCAAATATTTTTGCTAAATTGGAATACTTTAATCCAGGTGGCTCTGTTAAAGATCGTATTGCTGCAGCAATTATTCAAGCAGCTGTTGAATCTGGTGAATTACAACCAGGTGGTACAATCGTAGAAGCTACATCTGGTAATACTGGTATCGGTTTATCCGCTGTTGGTGCTGCTCTTGGCTATAAAGTTGTAATCGTAATGCCAGAAACAATGTCCATCGAACGCCGTAAATTGATGCTTGGCTATGGTGCTCAACTCGTGTTGACTGATGGATCTCTTGGCATGAAAGGTGCTATTGCAAAAGCTAAAGAAATCGTAACAGCTACAGCTGGTGCCATCGAGGCGGGTCAATTCGTAAATCAAGCAAACCCAGCAATTCACTATAAAACAACTGGTCCTGAAATCTGGCAAGATACAGATGGTGCAGTAGATATCTACGTAGCTGGTGTTGGTACAGGCGGTACTTTGACTGGTGCAGGTCGTTATTTAAAAGAACAAAACCCTGACGTAAAAATTGTGGCTGTTGAACCAACTGATTCCCCAGTATTGTCCAATGGCAAACCTGGTCCTCACAAAATCCAAGGCTTAGGCGCTGGCTTCATTCCGGATACTTTGGATACTAATATTTACGATGAAGTAATCCAAGTAACTAACGATGATGCATTCGCTACATCTCAAGCATTTGGACATACAGAAGGTATCTTAGTTGGTATTTCCTCTGGTGCTGCTCTTTGGGCTGCTCAAGAATTGGCTAAACGTCCTGAAAATAAAGGCAAAAACATCGTAGTAATTCTTCCTGATACAGGTGAACGCTACTTGTCCACTGCATTATTCCCAGAAGTATAATAGAATATGATTGGTGAAAGCTGTGAATATGCTTTCCTAATAGAGCAAAGCCCCTCGGTAGAGGGGCTTTTTTGTGCTTAACATACTGGAGCTTTATTTTAGAGATATTTAATTTGGCATAAAGAAAAAGGAGCTACTAGGTAGCTCCTTTTATATTATGGTATGTATTTAGTTGTTATTATCTACCGTTTTTAACGATATTGTCCATCCAGTTGAATAATTCGTCTAAATCGTAGTCACCAGAATGGTCTACATCAAATGGTGTTGCCATATCTACGTTGTACCCAAGGTTTTGAGCACGTGTACCTACGATCAATGGGATAGCTACGGATGTATTGCTATCAGCTGTACCATAGCGGATACGATAGTAGCGTGCATTTGTCGCTGCTGGAGAACCGAGATAGTTCATTGGGTTCATCATAGTAACGATTTTAGCATTTTCTACGTATACATCTTGGTTAGGTGTTGTATCGTGTAGTGCAGCAGTAATTGTAAAGTGATTATTATCTGTTGAACTTGTACCGAATAAGTTGTTCTCGCCAGAGTCATTAGAACGGGAATCGAATGCACCTGGTGCTTTAGAACGACTTACAAACTGATTGTAAGCTTCCCAGTTAATATCTTTTATAGCGCCTGTTTTATTATCTCGTACAAAGTATGTATGTTTAGATAAATCAGTACCTTTAGCTTGTGCTTTATTAGCTGCATCAATGATGAATGCTTTCACATAATTTTTGAAAGTACCATTGCCATTCTTATCTAGTTTCAATACACGCCCCATAGAGTCATGCAATTGTAAATTATTTACGTATTCTGGGAAGTGTTCGCTTAGTAAGTTAGAGTATGCTACATCATCAGCATTCAAGTTTACACGTTGCATTGTACGTTGCGGAGGAGCTGTATTGCCACCTGCGCTGGCTTGAGGCAATTCACCTTGGCCCATCGTTACTTTATTGAAAGATGTAATACCTTTATAGCTCCATTCATAGGCCATATCAGCCGCATCAAGGTTTGTAATAGGTGCATAGGCAGAAACTGCATATACATTGGTTGCCGCTGTAGCAGCACCTAATGCTTGTAAATATGGTTGGAAGTCAGAGTTGTTACCAGTGGCACCTTGCAATAAGGATACAGCACCACCAGCACTTGTACCATTAGTGATGATACGATTTGCATTACCTGGCATTGTGGAATCGTTAGCATGTAAGTATGCTGTGGCAGCTTGTAAGTCAACAATAACTGCAGGCGCTTTACCGATAAAGTTGCCATCGGATGCTTTATTTGTACGACCGCGTGTAGCCGGGGAAGCTACTACATAGCCACGGGATAATGCGTAAAGAACACTATTAGGTTTGCCATTTTCTACTTTTGGAGTCATAGCTTGGCTTGGCATATAACCACCTACCGCATTTGGCATGAAGATAGGGGCTGTTTGCGTATTGTAACCATTTATAGTGCCATTGTTGAAGTATTCTTCTGGTACATAAATGTTCATGTACTGTTGATCGATATCGATTGGATTAGCCACGTAAGGGATATATTCGAAGGCGCGATATTTGATTTCCTTATTATCTACAGTAGTAGACATGGATTCATAATTCTTCACGTCGAAAGCAAGGCTAATCTTCGCAGATGTATCGGCCTGCAATGGTGGTTCTATTGGTTGAGAAAGAATATTTTTTTCTTCCGTTACACCAGCACCTTTTGTGGAAGCTTCATTACGAGCATCTACATAAGATTGAGGTAATTTATTTTCTTGAGCTTTAGCTTGTGCCTCAGCTTCGGCTTTAGCTTTTGCCTCAGCTTCGGCTTGTGCTTTAGCTTCAGCTTCAGCTTGTGCTTTAGCTTTTGCTTCTGCCTCAGCCTGAGCTTTAGCGGCGGCTTCAGCTTGTGCTTTAGCTTTTGCTTCTGCCTCAGCCTGAGCTTTAGCGGCAGCTTCAGCTTGAGCTTTAGCTTTTGCTTCTGCCTCAGCTTGAGCTTTAGCGGCGGCTTCCGCTTCAGCTTTAGCTTTTGCCTCTGCTTCAGATTGAGCCTTAGCAGCAGCTTCAGCTTGTGCTTTAGCAGCAGCCTCTGCTTCTTCTTTTGCTAATTGCTCGGCAGCTAAACGTTCTTGCTCTTCTTTGATGGCAACTTGTCTTGCCATTTCTGCTTGTTGTGCTGCAATGCGATCTTGTTCAGCTTTGAGTGCCGCTTCACGTTCAGCTTTAGCTTGTTCGGCAGCAATACGTTGTTGTTCAGCTTTCAAAGCTGCTTGACGTTCTGCCTCAGCTTGCTCCGCTGCGATACGCTCTTGATCAGCTTTTATAGCCGCTTGACGTTCTGCCTCAGCTTTAGCAGCAGCTTCTGCACGTTGGCGAGCAGCTTGTTCAGCAGCGATACGTTGTTGTTCAGCTTTTAAGGCGGCTTGGCGTTGAGCTTCAGCTTGTTCAGCAGCGATACGTTCTTGTTCAGCTTTCAAAGCCGCTTGACGTTGAGCTTCAGCTTGCTCTGCAGCCATACGTTGTTGTTCCGCTTGTATAGCCGCTTGACGTTGAGCCTCGGCCTGTTGTTGTGCAATGCGACGTTGTTCCTCTTGGATACGAAGACGTTCTTGCTCTGCAGCTTGACGTTGTGCTTCAGCGATACGAGCTTGTTCAGCTTGCTGTGCAGCGATACGCTCTTGCTCGGCTCTTAGAGCTGCTTGACGTTGAGCTTCAGCTTGCTCGGCAGCGATACGTTGTTGTTCCGCTTGTTGAGCTGCAATACGAACTTGTTCTGCTTTTAAAGCCGCTTGACGTTGAGCCTCAGCTTGTTGCTGTGCAATCCGTTGCTGTTCCGCTTGCATAGCCATTTGACGTTGTTGTTCTGCTAGAATTGCAGCTTGACGCTGAGCTTCAGCTTGTTTCTGAGCAACCATTTGCTGATCAACTTGGTTTGTACCTGCTTGTTGCGCCGCTTCTTCTGCTGCTAATTGAGCTAATCTTTCACGTTCTGCACGTTGAATATCTCGAATAGTTAATTTTTGTTTTGCTACAACGGCTTTAGTTTGAGTTGTATTAGCAATAACTAAAGGAGTTGTAGATTCTTGTTGAACCATTACAGGAGTACGTTGTACCTGTGTCGTTTGTACTTGCTGTTTGCCATCAACTTGTTTTTGTACTGTAACAGGTTCAGTTTTACGTTGTACGTTCATCAAGCTATGCATGGCCAATGTTGGTTCCATGACAGCATTAGTTTGTTTGTTAACAACATATTGTGGTTGTGAAACAGCCCGTTGTTGATCTGATAAAGCTTTCGCAATATCGTTTACAGGTACTGGACGTACACGCGGTATTAAAGGTGTTACCTTTGGAACTGATTGTGTAGTTACAGGGGTAGGCTGAGTTGCCATAGGTCGTACGACTGGAGTAGCAATATTATTATTGCCTTGAGCCGTTGATTCAGTGGTAGTGTTCGAACCTACTAAATCATTCATGTTGAGGGTAGGGGCTGCGTGGGCAACACCACCCAACGCTGCTGCTGCAAAAAATGCGGCAGTGACCTTACGTTTCCTAGATGATTTCATGAATTACTCTCCGAACTAGAATTGAAAAAAATAATTTATAATTTTAAAATTTATTTATATTTATATAGTTTAACATAAATCGATATATTTGTACAATTTATAGAAGAATAGATGAATACTGGATGAGTACGAAGAAGATAGACTTAGAAAAATATAAATAAATTTAAAGTACGTAGAATAGTGATCATTACTTTTATATTATCTATAATGATTTGAAATGGCATTTTTCGTATGTGTACATCTTTCTATAAAATATGATATGCTTTTTGTAATTTAACGGAATTTCAATTATAAAGGAGAGAATATGTTTAGAAAATTCTTGCTAGCCTGTATGGTACTAGCTACTTTTACCATACAGACACAAGCGATATCGATTAATGAGTTAAATAGTTCACCACAGTTTAAAAATGTATATGAGAAAACATATTCTTATGATGATAATTCAAGTAATAGGGATGTATTCTTTTTAAATACCTATTCTGTGGAAAGTTTAGAGTATGCAGCTCCACATTATAAGCTGAAAGGTACTATTTATTCTGTTAGCGAACGGGCTCATGGTGAGGCTATTACGGAATATGAATTGACTGCCACCTATAATACGAATTACTCGTTAGCTAGTTTAATACAAGCTCAGCAGAGTGTAAAACCATCACCAGCTATGTATGCAGTGATTAAGGCTGCACAAGATGAGTCTGGTATACAAATTGAATTACAAGCGGTCAAACGATACACTTGGGATGGCACTGCGGTTAATAGCCCAGCTAGATTGCTACATCAATCACGACCACTTGATCGTAGTCGCTCCGATCAAGATCTCTTTGCTATAGCAGATGCCATGTTTGTCGTTGCATATCAGCAGCATTTCGATGATATTGTGGTGAAATGAGGTGCCATATGAAACGTTTCTTAATTTTAATGGCTATCTTATGCGTATGCGGTGTTTCCGTTAATTCTGTGAAAGCAGTTTCTAATGCTGAATTACAAGATACTAGCCGTTTCGAACACATTATATCTAAAGGTGACACTGGTGGTGGAGATGGTAAATATATTGAGTTGAGCACACTTCGAGATATATCTACCGATGCACGTATAAAAAGCATAGAAACTAAGATATACGTTGTATTGCCTTCGTCAGATTTGATTCGAGAATATACAATTCATTATGACTATAATCTAAATTATTCCTTTGCTCATTTAGTGGCAAAAGTTCCAGAATTTAAACAACAATTTCCTGATTTCCATTTAGGTGAAATATGGAATATAAAAATGGATAATTCTGGTATTGTAGGGACTGTTAAGGCTCAACAGGACTATACTCTTAATGGTGAAAGCAAACCAACAAAACCTGGTTATAAAGGGTATGAGCATGTTACTTTCCTAACGCCTACAGACTTTGATTTTGAAAGCTATCATGTAGCAAATCAAGTATTCAAAAAAGTTTTCGGTGTATTTTATGATGATGTAATTCGATAGTTTGTATAAGAAAAGGACTAGAACATTTTGTTCTAGTCCTTTTACCGTATATAGTATTTTTCTATAAGTGTGGTTTTTAGCTATAGGTAGTAGTATAACCTAGCTTTCACAATTATTTTTTTAGGCTTGGTTTTACAAGTGCCAAGATGAAGCAAGCCACAACGGAACCGATTGCGATGGATGCAAGGTATAGAAGTGGGTTACCGATTGTAGGTACTACGAAGATACCGCCATGTGGAGCGCGTAATGTACACTCGAAGAACATGGACAACGCACCAGCTGTACCAGCACCGATGATGCAAGCTGGTAATACGCGAACTGGATCAGCCGCTGCAAATGGGATAGCACCTTCAGTGATGAAGGAGAGGCCCATGATGTAGTTTGTAATACCAGATTTACGTTCTGCTTCTGTAAAGCGGCTAGGGAAGAATGTAGTACAAAGCGCGATTGCCAATGGCGGAACCATACCACCTGCCATAACAGCTGCCATGATACCGTATTCACCAGTAGCAAGGGCGCCAGTACCGATAACGTAAGCAGCCTTGTTTACAGGGCCGCCCATATCAACGGACATCATGGCACCAAAGATAAGACCTAACAATACGCGGCTAGTAGTGCCCATAGATTGTAAGGAGTCCATTAACCAGTGGTTAAGTGCAGATACAGGAGGGTTGATTACGAAGGTAATAGCGAGGCCGATGAACAATACACCGAGTACAGGATAGAAGAGAACTGGTTTTGTACCTTCTAATGCTTGAGGCAAACCAGATACTAATTTCTTAACTAATAATACTAAATAACCTGCTGCAAAGCCGGCAATCAATGCACCAAGGAAACCAGAGCCGCCTTGGTTAGCCAATAAGCCACCAACGAAACCAGCCACAAGACCTGGGCGATCAGCAATACTCATAGCAATGTAACCAGCTAATACTGGCAACATGAATCCAAAGGATGCACCACCGATTTGCATTAAGAAGCCAGATAAAGGTGTGCCAGAACCAAAGTTTTTAGGATTCGCAGGATCGAATGTATCGAATAAGAATGCAAGGGCAATCAAGATACCGCCACCAATAACGAATGGCAACATGTGAGATACGCCGTTCATCAAGTGTTTGTAGATTTGACGACCTACGCTGTCAGATGCGCTAGCAGCAATTTCAGCAGCTTCGCGGTCTGCCGCGGATGCTTGGTATACAGGTGCTGTGCCAGCCATGGCTTCGGTTAAAAGCTCTTCTGCTTTATTGATACCGTTCGCAACCTTCGTTTGAATCATAGGTTTGCCGTTAAAGCGCGCCATTTCTACTTGACGGTCAGAAGCGACGATGATGCATTTAGCATGAGCAATTTCTTCTGCTGTAAGAGCATCTTTAACACCAGAAGCACCATTTTTCTCAACCTTTAAGGAAATGCCCATTTCTTTGGCTTTTCGTTCTAAAGATTCTGCAGCCATGTAGGTATGAGCAATACCAGTAGGGCAACCAGTTACAGCCAATACATCGTAGTGCGGGTTATCTACAGAAATCTTAGGAGCCACTTTTTCGATAGCTTCCGTAGCTTTAGCTTCGATAGCATCGGTAATACTTGGAGTCTCTTGAGATTCTGGCTGTTTGATATATCCTTCAACGGATGGGTCAAAGTTACCTTGCTCTTTAGCTGTTACGAGTTCCAAGAAACGTTCTACAGTTGGTGCAGCGATGAGGGCTTCTTTGAAATCCGGGTCGATAACCATCATAGCTAATTGGCTCAATACCTCTACATGAGTATCAGCAGCGCCTTCAGGGGCAGCGATCATGAAGAATAAACGAGAAGGTTGGCCGTCGAGTGCTTCAAAGTCTACGCCGTGAGGTACAACCATTGCTGCCAGGCCAGCTTCTTTTACACCTGCGGATTTAGCATGTGGTGTAGCGATACCGTCGCCAAGGCCAGTAGAGCCAGATTCTTCACGAGCGAAAACGGCTGCTAAGTATTCAGCTTTGTCGATGAGGTTGCCGCCTTTTTCCATTAATTCCCCTAAGGTATAAATAGCGTCAGCCTTCGTAACAGGGTCTGCATTTAGCAAGACGGATTGAGGTTTTAATAAATCAGTGATTTGCATATATGTACTCCTTGATGCAAATAAAATATAAAACTAGTTAGCTCGTACTTGTGAAAGTAGTGCTTCTACTTCTGCAAGTGTAGCGAGATTTTCAGAGTAAGCGGAGGCTGAGCCACTGGAGATGCCCCAGTATAGAGCCTCTTGTAGGTCGTCTGTTTTCTCAAAGCCTGTAATAAATCCGGCTACCATGGAATCGCCAGCACCTACAGAATTTACGAGGATTCCTTTAGGAGCAGGGCTCGTATATACTGTTCCGTCAGCAGCGACTAGGATTGCTCCATCACCAGCCATGGAGATAAGCACGTGTTGTGCGCCTTTCTCTTGCAAAGCCTTAGCCGCTTCTACCAGGTCATCTTTAGTAGAGAGGGTGCGGCCAAAGATTTCACTAAGCTCGTGATTATTTGGTTTAATCAAGAACGGTTTATATGGCAATACTCGTGTAAGTAAATCCTTTGTAGCATCTACGACGATGCGAATATTTTTATGTTGTAAGCGCTCCATAATGAGTTCGTACATATCGCTTGGTAAGCTAGAAGGAATACTACCTGCAAGGATTAATGTATCCTTTTCTGTCAATGCATCGAGCTGCTTGTATAGGGCCTCTAATTCGTCATCCGAGATAATTGGGCCACGACCGTTAATCTCTGTTTCTTCATCAGAGGCTTTCACCTTAACATTGATGCGGGTCAAACCTTCGCGAAGGCGAATAAAATCTTCTTTAACGCCGAAGTTATTGAGCTGCGTTACGATTTCTTCACCTGTAAAGCCGGCGATGAAACCGAGTGCCGTTGTATCCATGCCTAAGTTGTTAAGAACGATAGATACGTTGATACCCTTGCCACCACCAAGTATGTATTCTTGGGTGGTGCGATTAATGGTACCAGTCTTGAGTTGCTCAAGTCGTACGATATAATCTAGGGCTGGGTTAAAGGTAATGGTGTAAATCATACAAATTCCCCTTTAAGATTAATTAATTAGCCTATGATTTGTTGATTTTGTAATTGACGTATGATTGATTTTGTAATTAGCGTATCATTGATTGATCTTGATTCCGTAGTCGTAACCAGTAAAGGAGTGGTACGAGATATAGGAAGAAGGCGAATGGTACATAGCCGGCTGTGCTAGTACCCATCATAACTACAGGTACATAAGCAGCGATGTTCCATGGTAATAGTGAAGCAATGAGAATGCCACTGTTTTCAAAGTCGAGCATCACATCTTCATCTTGAATGCCGCGCTGTGCGTAGGTAATACGCATAATAGAATGTGTCATTACAACCGCAATAGCTTGGCTACAGCCTACAGCGCCTGTTAAGAGTGCGAGACCTACATTGGCAGCAAATACATCGCTCCGCGTTTTAGCTCGCTCTAATAGTTGTCTAATATCATTCCAGAAGCCAACCCCTTCGAGCATGCCAGAAATGGCAGTGGCCATAAAGATGGATAGGGTAGGGATAAACATCGTTTGTAATCCGCCGCCATGAATGATATTGGCCAGTGGATTATAATGTGGTAGCTCAAAGCCCGTTAAGGTATACCAGCCTAAATCGGAAAGGGTAGCCCCTTGATTAGTATAAGCCAGAATGGCTGCGGCTAATGCGCTGAGGCCGATAGGCCAACGGATAGATACTTTCAAAGGCAATAAAGCGATGACGATAATCACTGGAATCCACAATGTCCAATCAATATTGAAGATAAAATGGATTGTATCGGATAACAAACTATTTTCATAGTTTAGCGGGAACCACTGGGACAGTATTAGGTAGAGCACTGTAGAAATAACAAGTGCAGGTAGTCCCGCTCTAAACATAATTGGTATATTACTAGAAACCTTAGTATGTGTTAAGGCTGCTACCAGTGATGCGCTAGATGACAATGGGCCGTTGCGATCACCAAAGTACGCACCGGCTATAATGGCACCTGCTACGATATCCTCTGGAATATTACCGGCTCTTGCCATCGTGATGAATACAATGCCTATGGTGCCTACAGTACCGAAAGCTGTACCTAATAGCATGCTAACAATCGCTGTTATTAAGAAGGCACAAGCAATAAAGAGGGACGGATCAATCAAGTCGATGCCGGTGGCGATAATCATAGGGATGATGCCTGCTGCTTGCCACATAGCAATGAGCCAACCGATAAGCAAGAATATTTGCATTACTACAATCGATGTTTTAGCACCTGTCCATGATAGGTTTAGTAGTTCTTTTGGTTGGTATCCTTTGCGATAGAATACATAGGCCATGATGCACCATACCACTATCAAGGCGTAACCAATAGCAATACCGTTAGCCACAGCGATGATAATGACGAGGATAGATATGAGTAAACCTATGAGCGACTCCGTATTTTTCGGCATTAGAGAACGGCCTTGTTGATACTTTAGAAACGCATTTAATATAAGTTGTAACCACTTCATTTTAATCGATAGGAAGTTCTGTTTCGAAGACTTCCTCAGCAGGGCCAGTCATGAGCACCGTGCCATCCTCCAAGTATGAAATATGTAATGTTCCTAAATAAAGCTCTACATCTACTTCGCGACCAGTTAAGCCTTTTTCAAAGGACATAACAGCAGAGGCACAAGAGCCTGTACCACATGCTAAGGTAGCGCCGGCACCGCGTTCCCATGTGCGAACCTTGATGTGCTTATCATTTACTACCTCAATGTAGTTAACATTTGTATTGGATGGGAATGCATCGTGTTTTTCAATGATAGGACCTTGTGTCGTTACAGGTGCCGTTGTAATGTCATTGATATACACCTCTGTATGAGGCACGCCGAGTAATACGGAGCTTACCGTTACTGTTTCGCCGTTTACATCGAGGTCTACATCGATAACCTTATCCATATTTACATCCATCGGAATGTCTTGGGCTGCAAAGAATGGCTTGCCCATGTCTACAGTAACTTGTGTGACTATACCATTTTCGATAGTTAAGGTAGGTTTCATTACACCGGCCAAGGTTTCGATGGTAAAAGTTTCTTTAGTAATTTCTCCGTGTTCATAGGCATATTTGGCAAAGCAACGGATTGCATTACCGCACATTTCTGCTTCACTACCATCAGAGTTAATAATGCGCATGCGCACATCACAGGTTTTTGAAGGAACTAGAATGGCAAGACCGTCGGCACCGATACCAGTACGACGATCGCAAAGGCGAATCGCCAAATCAGTATAGTCCTTGTTAGCACCTTGAGGGTCGGCAAAGAGGATGAAATCATTGCCAAGACCATGCATTTTAGTTAATTTCATAAAGTCTCCTATCAATAAGTAAGACTTTCACCATGAAGCCCGTGAAAGTCTCATATGTATATTATTATATATTCTATATTATATCATAAATGACCCTTAATTATGTGGTGGAACTTTATAAAATTATAGCGAAAGTAAGCGAAAAATAACCCACGTGGGACGATTAAATGGGCGGATATAAAGGGCTCTATTACTTTATTGTTTGTCAGAGAAATGATAAAATATAGAGTAATGTAGTTTATCGTAATAGAAAGAGGAACACATATGCGAATTCAAGGGATTTCTGGATCTCGTGGCGTTGCAGTAGGCAATGTATATAGATATATTCAAGAGGAAATTGTCATTCCTGATTACACTGTAGCAGAGGATAAGGTAGAAGCGGAAATTGGTAAGTTCGCTTCTGCTATGGCAGCTACCTTAAAGCAATTAGATACAATTCGTCAAAAGGCGTTGAAAGACATGGGTCCTGAAGAGGCGGCTATTTTTGAAGCGCATATGCAAATCGCGCAAGACCCATCCTTGTCTGATGGTATTAAATCCCTTGTTGAGACTAGCCATACAAATGTGGTAGCGGCTACAGCTCAAACTATTGAAACCTTTGCGAATATCTTCCTCGGTATGGAAGATCCATATATGCGTGAACGCGGTGCAGATATCAAAGATATTGGTGATCGTTTGATGCGCAATATGTTAGGCATGAACCCTCGTGGTTTATCCCATATTTCTGGGGAGGTTATCTTGGTGGCTCATGATTTGGCACCATCTGATACAGCTTCTCTTGATAAAAATGTGGTAAAAGGCATTGTAACAGCTGCTGGTGGTCCTACATCTCATGCGGCTATCATGGCGCGCACCTTGGAAATTCCTGCCGTTATGGGCGTTGGTGACATTGAAGGCTTCGTAGATGGCGAGAAAGCTGTTGTACTTGGTACAGATGGTATTGTGGAAACAAATCCATCTGATGCGGATTGGACTGAATATACAAATCAAGCGGCTGCATACCAAGAGGAATTGAAACGGTTGCGCGAATCTGCCAATCTTGAAGCTAAGACTACTGATGGTCATCATGTAGAATTATTCGGTAACATCGGTAAGTCTAAAGATGCTAAACACGCTCTTACAATGGGCGCACAAGGCATCGGCTTATATCGTACAGAATTCTTGTACATGGAAAACGACGAGTTACCAACAGAAGATGTACAGTTTGAAGAATATAAAAAGGTTGCAGAAGATATGCAGGGCCAACCTGTTATTATCCGTACTATGGATATCGGTGGCGATAAGGAATTGAAATGCCTTGATTTACCAAGTGAAATGAATCCATTCCTTGGTTATCGTGCGATTCGTATTTCCTTGAACCGTCCGGATATCTTCAAAGTACAATTGCGTGCGTTATTGCGTGCTAGTTCCTTTGGCGATATTCACATCATGTACCCTATGATTGCTTCCGTAGAAGAAGTGAAACAAGCGAATGCTATGCTCGAAGAATGTAAGGCAGAACTTACAGCTGAAGGCAAAGAATTCAACAAGGATATCAAGGTTGGCATTATGATCGAAGTACCAGCGGCGGCTGTTATTTCTCCAATCTTAGCAAAATATGTGGACTTCTTCAGTATCGGTACAAATGATTTATGCCAATATACACTGGCGGTAGACCGTATGAACGAATCTATTGGTTCTCTATATCAACCATTGCATCCAGGTGTATTACGTCTTATCAAGCATGTTATCGATGCGAGCCATGAACAAGGTAAATTTACAGGCATGTGCGGTGAACTTGCTAGTGACCCTGTAGCTACAATGATTCTATTAGGCCTTGGCCTTGATGAATTCTCTATGACAGCGTCATCTATACCACTTATTAAGAAAATCTTGCGTTCCGTTTCTAAAGCAGAATGTGAAGAGGTGGCTAATAAAGCACTTTCCATGGATACAGCTGAAGAAATTACAGAATATGCTAAATCTGTACTAGCCGAAAAAGACTTACTATAATTCTGTATAGATTAAAGATAAACGTTAAGCGAATCAGTATATAGTAAATAACTTTTAATATACTTGAATTGAAATGCTTGAAATTGATACAATATATCTATTAGAACGTATGGGATAGGTACTACCTATCGAGATAGAAAGAGGTTATTATGAAAGAATTAACAGTAGAAATTACTAACGAATCTGGTTTACATGCTCGTCCTGCTACAGCTTTCACACAATTGGCTGCTAAATACGCTTCCAAAGTGACAATCGCTGCTAACGGTAAAACAGCTGATGCTAAATCCATTTTAACTGTATTGACTTTGGGCGCTACAAAAGGCACATCTGTTACATTGACAGCTGACGGTGCTGACGAAGATGACGTACTCGCTGCATTGAGCGAATTCTTAACAACTAACCACGACTAATACTTTGTGGTAATATAAAGGACTCTACGAATGTAGAGTCCTTTTTTCTTGAGCCATATATGATGGATGTTTTAATCAGATTTGATTTTTATTTGCTTTTTCGGGGGAGCTTCACGATTTAGTAGAGCCTTGTTTTTGGTAAAAAAAGAAGAGGCCTCTTAGCCTCTTCTTTATTTTCCCATGTTTGCAAAACGCTCTACAGCTTTTGTAAAGTCGCTAATGGTTTTCTCTACGTCACCGTGTTCGATACCATCTCGCACGCAGTGGTTGATATGTCCTTCAAGAACTACTTGACCTACTTTATGTAGTGCAGATTTAGCTGCATTAATTTGGCTCAACACATCTTCGCATGGAATGTCTTCTTCAATCATTCGATCAATAGCTTGCACTTGACCAAGGATTTTACGCAATCGACGATGTAGATTTTCTGAATCCATACATTGTTTCATAATACTCCTCCAATGGGCATGTTTTTATCATCTTTACTATTATACTCCATGTAAAGTTTATAATACAACTTAATAAGTATACCTAATATGCATTAAATCTACATATATAGATTTATATTATATATGGATATATGTGAATATCTGTATTTAAAGGTACTTTTAAATATATACTTTTAAAATAGAATGAAATATATTTTATATTATACGCATCTATTTAGACCTTGTAATATATATCTTCTTCTTAATTGATGTGATACAATACATTTAATACACAATGTGTTTGTATATGTATATAAGGTGCTGTAATACATAATAGATTTTAAATTTGTCTATGGGTATATACTACGGACCTTTATGAAATAGGTGAAAGCAATGAAAGTGTTTCGCTACCTTCGGAATCTAGTGGTGTTCGTGGTGGTCATCATATTGGCCATGTTTATATATGACGGATACCATAGCTTTCAAGGTACAGATCGTGAAAGTAAGGCTCACACAACTGTTGAAAAACGCATAGAACAAGGTGAAGATACCCTCAGTCGTACAGATCGTATCATACGAATATTTACATTTAAAGAAAAGGTAGAGACGGCCCTTAATCAACGTGTTTCTAAAGAACACTGGGTGAAGGGTGATGTCATTCCAGAATATACAAAGAATGCACTTATCGCTATTGAGGATAAGCGGTACTATAAACATGGAGCTATTGATGTGCTCGGTATTATTCGCGCCTTTTATACCAATACTATAGCAGGCGAAACTGTAGAGGGGGGGAGTACTATTACACAACAAGTAGTAAAAAATCTCTTCCTTTCATCAAAACGCATCATGAGTCGTAAGGTAGAGGAAGCAATCCTTGCTAGTGAAATGGAACATTACTACTCGAAAGAAGAAATCCTCACCATGTATTTAAATACTGTATATTATGGTCATAATTACTACGGTATTTACGAAGCTGCTCATGGCTATTTTGGAACAAGTCCAAGCCGATTGACACTAGGTCAAAGTGCCATGTTAGCCGCCTTGCCTAATGCACCATCTTATTTGGATCCCTATACGAACTATAAAGGGGCTAAGGCTAGACAAAAACTGGTGCTTGAACAAATGGTAGACCAAGGCATGATTACACAAGCGGAAGCGGACTATGCATACCAACAAGACCTAGGACTTGTGGATGAATAATTGAATATATTTTATAATCTCTGTTTGCTAATGAATAATTAATTGGCGAACAGAGATTTTTTTGCTACATTAGTAATAATAGATACATTTAGAGAGAGTTTTGAGTATTAGGAGCATAATTATTGGATAATATTGAATTAAAGCAGTATGAGGAAGGCAATTTTTTATCTATTTATATTGGAGCAAAACCTATTATTAAGTTTGCTATGCTTCGATTGGAGAATTTTATATCCTATTATTTAAGAGGTCCTGGAGGATTAGATTATAAGTCTGAAGCACTTGATATTGATTCCTATGCCCGTGAAATCTTTTATATTGAACAAACAGATGCTAATAAATTTGAAAACTGGATAGTTTACTACGATGATGAACATGATTGTATGACTGTAAGGCATTGTTTTTGGGATAAAGCGTTAGATAGAGAACAAATAATGACTGATGAGTCTTTGCGAGTTGCTGTTAGAGAGCAATACATTGTGGATTCAATCCCACATATTCAAAATGAGACCGTTATAGGCGTAAATGAAATAGATAAAAATAATATTTTAAATAGTATAAATGCTTTCGATATAGCGATATCTAAGATAAATATATTAAAGCTATTTAGCAATGTAGACTACAGTACAGGTGATTATAGAATTTCTAGGTCTTATGATTTAGATGTTCGTATTGAAGCGATTATTAATGAAGCTCAAAATGAGCTTTACTCGGTTATAGGTGAAATTCAGTCTTTAATAGTTAATACTTTAAAAGCATCAATAAATACAACTACAGATTATAAGATAGCTTTAGATTACCAGTTTTCACCTATTGATATTAAGTAAGAATAGATAGTCCATCGTAAGAAATGAAGCTATGTCTAGTATTAAATCACTGAATATAGCTTTTTTATTATGTTAGTTCGGAATCGAAATATATTACTAAATTGAATAAAAATAATGCTTGCATTTATAATTATACAGGTGTATACTATTTTTTGTCAGAAAGAGGGAATGACCGTTGAGCTAGATGCCACGGTGCTTTCACAATTATCTGATATAATATTGATTATATGAGTTTAAATACATAGTAAGTTTTTTATGAGGTGTTATCATGGGTAAAGCAAATAAAGTAGTACTCGCATATTCTGGTGGTTTAGACACATCCGTTATCATTCCTTGGTTAAAAGAAAATTATGGAGCTGAAGTTATCGCAGTGTGCGTAGACTTGGGCCAACCTGAGGATTATGATGCAGTTGAGAAAAAAGCAATCAAATCCGGTGCTTCTAAAGCGTACATCGTTGATGCTAAAGAAGAGTTCGTAAAAGATTATGTATGGCCAACAGTAAAAGCGGGTGCAGTTTATGAAGGTAAATATTTATTAGGTACATCCTTCGCTAGACCTTTAATCGGTAAAATCCTTGTAGATATTGCTAAAAAAGAAGGTGCTGATGCTATCGCTCACGGTGCGACTGGTAAAGGTAATGACCAAGTTCGTTTCGAACTTGCTATCAAAGCATTGGCTCCTAATATGAAAATCATCGCTCCTTGGAGAGAATGGGATTTGAAATCCAGAACAGACTGCATGGAATACGCTGCTAAACATGATATTCCAGTTGTAGCTACGAAATCCCATCCATATTCCATGGACCAAAACGTATGGCATTTGTCCCATGAAGGCGGCGATCTTGAAAATCCAGCAAATGCTCCTAAAGATGATGTGTACTTGGTAACACATACTCCTGAACAAGCTCCAGATGAAGCTGGTTATGTAACTGTATTCTTCAAAGATGGCGTACCTGTAGCAGTAGATGGCCAAGAAGGTACTCCATTACAATTATTAGAAAAACTCAACGAAATCGGTGCACACTATGGCGTAGGCGTTGTAGATATCGTTGAAAATAGATTAGTAGGCATGAAATCCCGTGGCGTTTATGAAAACCCAGGTGGATCCATCATCATGTATGCTCATAGAGAACTTGAATACCTTTGCCTCGACAGAGCTACATACCACTACAAAGAACTTATTGCTAACAAATACGCTGAACTTGTATACGATGGCATGTGGTTCGCACCATTGATGAACGCTTTGCAAGCATTCGTTGATGAAACTCAAAAAACTGTAACTGGTGAAGTAAAACTTAAATTGTACAAAGGCAACATTATCTCTGCTGGTGCAACTTCTCCATACTCCTTGTACAGCGAAGATTTCGTAACATTCGAAGAAGATGATGTATACAACCAAGCTGATGCGGCTGGTTTCATCAACTTGTTCGGTTTACCTCTTAAAATTAATGCATTAATGAAAGAAAAGGCAGGTAAATAATGGCTAAATTGTGGGGCGGGCGTTTCACAAAAGGCACTGATAAAGCGGTAGAGGATTTTACATCCTCTATCGCTTTTGATGCGCGGATGTACGCCGAAGATATTGCAGGCAGTAAAGCACATGCTACAATGCTGGCAAAACAAAATATTATCTCCGACGCAGATCGGGATGCTATTGTTGAGGGCTTAACAAAGATTAAAGGCCAAATCGATAAAGGGGAGTTCCCATTCTCCGTAGCTCTTGAAGATATTCATATGAATATTGAAAAGCGCTTAACCGATGATATCGGCGAAGCAGGTGGCCGCTTACATACAGGTCGTAGCCGTAATGACCAATGTGCAGTTGATTTACATATGTACGTGCGTAAAGCCGTAGTAGAAATGGGCGAGCTCATCGTAGATATGCAAAAAGCCCTCATCGAAACAGCTGAAAAATACAGTGATGTTATCATGCCTGGCTATACGCATTTACAACGGGCGCAACCTGTATTATTTGGTCATCATATGATGGCATACTTCTCTATGCTAGAACGCGACTTTGACCGTTTGTTGATGGTCTTCAAACATGCAGATATCATGCCACTTGGTGCAGGGGCCTTAGCAGGTTCTACATACGGTATTGATCAAACTTATACGCAAAAGCTACTCGGCTTCTCTCGTATTTATGAAAATAGTATGGATGCCGTATCCGACCGTGACTATGTAGTTGAATTCTTGTCCTTTGCATCTCTTGTGATGATGCACTTGAGCCGTCTTAGCGAAGAATTGATTTTGTGGTCTACCAATGAGTTTAACTTCATTGAACTCGATGATGCTCACTGCACAGGCTCTAGCATTATGCCACAAAAGAAAAATCCTGACGTATGTGAACTTGTTCGTGGTAAAACAGGTCGTACCTATGGCCACTTGTTAGGTTTATTAACTACATTAAAAGGCTTGCCACTTACATATAATAAAGATATGCAAGAGGATAAAGAGGGCATTTTTGATGCTATCGATACAGTACACTTTGCATTGTCCATTAATGCGGCTATGGTCCGTGGTATGAAGGTCAATGGGGCGCATATGAAAGCTGTCCTCGATGATGACTTCTCTAATGCTACAGATATGGCCGATTACCTTGCGAAAAAAGGCGTTCCATTCCGTGAAGCTCATGAAATCGTAGGTAATGCTGTACATCATTGCATTGAAAAAGGTTGCGTATTGCTTGATTTATCTGTTGACGATTTCAAAGCTATATCCGATCACTTTGATGCAGATATCCTTGATGCCATTTCCATCGAAGCTTGCATAGCTGGCCGTAATAACTATTCTGGTACTGCGCCAGAATGTGTGGAAAGACAACGGAACAATGGTAAAGCTGTTATCGCCGGAGAAGAAAAACAAATTGCTCAGTGGAAAGCAATTGTTGAATCTGTGCAAGCATAACTGCTTTAGTAAGCCTAATGTTTTGATTTAGGGCCACATCCTGTACAAGAGTAACATTCAGAGTAATCGTTACATGTGACATTGAAAATTTAAGATCGATATACATATAAGTCTTATGTTAAAGCGCTTTATATTAACCTTTAAGCTTATGTGTATATCGATTTTTTTATTTGAATGATAGATAATTTCTAGAAAAGAGGTATTCTAATTGATAAATTACTATTAAAATAGTGTAAATTTGTGTACGCATACAGTGGACTGCGCGAAAACAATAGTCTTGTACTACGACACTATAACCATGATAGATAGTAAAAATCACATATATACACAGAATAAAATGGGGTAAAAATATACCCTGTCATTGATAAAATGAGTTCTGTTCGTTTTAGATGATAAATTAACTATAATTTATTCAATTCGTGTAATAATGCTTGTCCGCCAATAAAGTACTTTCATTTTGGGTTCATAGGTGTTATTATTTAATTCGTAATAAGAATAACAACGGTAAATTCACATTCAAGCCCATCACAGCACGAACTGAATTTACTTAGCGGTATATTATATTTAAGTGAATTATGGACGAGAAAAAATTCACCTTTTGAAAGGGGATTGATACATGAAAACCACCGCTAAAAAAATGTCTGTATTCCAGCTAACCACAATGGTAGCAGCCAATATGCTAGGAGCTGGGATCATTATGTTACCAACTAATTTGGCTCAAGTTGGTACTATTTCAGTTTTATCTTGGCTCGTAACAGCTGTGGGTGCGCTTCTGTTAGCGTATATTTTTGCTCAAGCGGGTATGTTCTCTCAGATTAGAGGGGGCATGGGCGGTTATGCAGAACACCGCTTCGGTAAAACTGGACATTTTATGGCGAGCTATGCTTACAGCATATCTCTCATCATTGCTAATATCGCCATCGCGGTATCTGCCGTAGGTTATGGCGCAGCTTTCTTTGGTGTTGACCTTAATGCAACACAAACAAGCCAAGTAACAATTGTGCTTTTGTGGTTTGCAGCGATTTTGAACTTCCGTGGTAATCGCTTCACAGGTCGACTCAGCAACATGACTATTTGGGGCTCTATTGTGCCGGTTTTATTAATTGGTACAATCGGCTGGTATTGGTTTGACCCGTCTATTTATTGGGCGGCTTGGAACCCAAATGATCTTCCGTTTTACGATGCAGTAAAACAATCCATTTCCCTCACTTTGTGGGGCTTCCTAGGATTTGAGTCCGCAGCGGCTAATGCTGATGCTGTTGAGAATCCAAAGAAAAACGTACCTATCGCAACTGTAGCGGGTACATTAGCAGTGGCAGTGGTTTACATCTTGTCCACAAACGTTATGGCCGGTATCGTGCCTAACATCGACTTATTAAATTCTAACGCACCATTCGGTTTGACATTCGTATACATGTTCAATGATACAATTGCAAATATCGTGATGGCTGCAATGGTTATTTCTTGCTTTGGCGCTTTACTTTGCTGGCAATTCACATTGTCTCGCGTATTTAAAAGCGCAGCGGAACATGGTTACTTCCCTAAAGTATTCGCTCGTGTAAATAGTAATGATGCTCCTGTTCGTGGCGTATTCATTCTACTCGCTGTTGAAACATTACTTACATTGTTCACTGCAAGTGATTCTTTGCGTGAGCAATTTGAAGTATTGGTAAACTTAGCGGTTGTAACTAACGTAGTACCATATGTATTGTGCATCTTAGCTGTACCTACAATGATGCGTATGGCTGGCGTAGCTGAAAGCCGTATTAAACGCTACAATTACGTATTTGGTGCAGGCGTTGTGTATTGCTTATATGCTATCTATGCATGTGGCTTTGATGCTATGGTTGGTAGTGCCGTGGCAGTAAGCATTGGTCTTGTGATCTATGTTTTGCGTAAAGCGTGGGCTACACGCAAAGCGCACCGCTTACAACAAAGTATCGATTAACTGAATATCTCTCGTCTTATAAGAGGCTGTTACTTAGTAACAGCCTCTTTTTGGTATATTAATCAGACTTATTAATTATAATTTTATTGATTATAAATAATTGATAGTTGCTAAAGTGATTAAGAGTTTTTTCGGTATGTATAAAAAAAATTCATGAGAAAATTACCATTATAATAATAATTAATATATATACAGTTGGATACAGTTAATACGGAAAAAATCATATATATAAAGTGATTTGTATGGGTTTATACATAAATAGAGACTTGTTCAGTAATCGATAATTTTTATTAGTATAAAAATTATATTGATTTTACTAAATATAACAATACCCCTAAGGGGTATATGTATTGTAAACATATTATTAATATAGTATATTTATAATCGATAAAAATGAATAAACTAATGAGTGTCGGGGTATACCGAGCGTAAAAGAGGAAAATGGGTGTAAATCCCATACTATGCAAATAGCTGTAATGAGGAGCAAGGTTTCATTATAGGGTCACTGGGAAACTGGGAAGGCCGAAATATTGCGATGAATCATGAGTCAGAAAGCCTGCTCTAAATGTATGGTATTGTACATACTATACTTAATTTAGGTTAGTCAGGTGGACTAACCTTTTTTGTCGTTTTCCTATATGCACCTCTGCTATATCGGGAGAAATAAGCATATTAGTTGTTCATTTAGATTATTGTAGTATTTAGAGAGTATAGGAGGAGGCGCCTATGGGCAAACGCTTTGCTAAACAGCTAGGTCAATTCATTGTTACACTGTTTGGCATTACTTTTTTAACATTTTGTCTCACTTATTTAGCACCAGGCGATCCAGTAACGATGTTACTAGAAACGGCAGATACAATTGTATCTCAGGAGCTTATCGATGAAACTCGAGCTCAGCTTGGGTTAGATAAACCGTTTATAGTGCAATATGCAAACTGGGTTGTGAATGCTGCACAAGGTGACTTAGGGATGAGTTACTCTGCTAAAAAGCCTGTTGTAGATCGTATGTTGGAGGCTTTGCCAGGGACAGTTATGCTAGCAGGTACAGCATTAGTATTTACATTGCTCTATGCATTGCCGGCAGGGATTATAAGCGCCTTAAATCGAAACAAATGGATCGACTATCTGTTGCGCGTTGCTTCCTTTGTAGGCGTGTCTATGCCATCATTCTGGTTAGGCCTTGTACTGATTTATATCTTTGGCCTTAAATTAGGACTTGTTCCTATTGCATCTTCTCGTGTAACTCCTATCGGTGTAATTCTACCAGCCGTTACATTAGCTGTTGTAGTCGGGTCCAAGTACATGCGCCAAGTTCGTCTCGTTATTCTTGAAGAAATGCAAAAGGATTATGTTATCGGCGCACGTGCTCGTGGTGTGAGTGAGATGAAAATTTTATTCGGTCATATTTTGCCTAATGCAGTATTACCACTTATCACTATACTGGGCGTTGTTATCGGTTGGTTATTAGGCGGTGTTGCAGTTATTGAAATGGTATTCTCCTGGCCTGGCCTTGGGAATATGGCAGTATATGCCATTACCATGCGCGACTATCCATTGATCGAAGGTTTTGTGTTGTGGGTTGCCTTAGCATATATGTGTATTAATGCATTAGTTGATGCGTCATATATCTTGTTAGACCCTAGATTAAAAAGGGAGAGAGCATAATGGCAGAATTTATTCAAAAACATAAATTGTTCTCTTTCTATAGCGCCTTGATGATTGTGGTAGTTCTCATAGCTATATTTGCACCATGGCTTGCTCCGGGTGATGCTTTTAGCTCAAATCTGAGTCAAGCATTACAAGCGCCAAGTAGTCAACATTGGTTTGGTACAGATAAGCTTGGTCGTGATGTATTGTCTCGCATCATTTATGGTACACAGTTATCCTTGTTTATGGGTGTCAGTATCGTTGTTATCATGGTAAGCATTGGTACTATTATCGGTGCTGTAGCTGGTTATTTCGGCGGGAAAATCGAAATGGTCCTCATGCGTCTTGCGGACATTATGCTATCCTTCCCGGGTGTAGTATTAGCCATTGCCATTGCTGGTATTTTGGGTGGTAGCATTGTGAATACGATTATAGCGCTATCTGTAGTTGGTTGGGCAAAATATGCTCGTCTTGTACGGTCTATGACGTTGAAAGTTCGCGGTGAAGAGTATGTAACGGCGGCTGTCATGATGGGGGCCTCTACAACGACTATTCTAAGACGTCATATCATTCCCAATATCCTTCCTCTTGTTGTTACAACAGGGGCTCTTGATATTGGGGCTATCATGATTGAAGTAGCAGGTCTTTCCTTCCTTGGATTTGGTGCTCAACCACCAACACCAGAATGGGGCCTTATGCTTAACGAAGGTCGTCAATATTTACAAACCAGTCCATGGCTGATGGCATTCCCTGGTATGTCCATCCTTATCGTAGTTGCTATCTTTAACCTTTGGTCTGATTCCTTACGGGACGTAGTGGATCCTAAGAACCAAGGTTAGTTATGTGTGATGCTTATTTATAGGTTGTGTTGTGAAAGTTGTTATATAAATAGGCGGTAATAAGGTTTTTCCATTATGACTATTGTAGATTGTAGTGGTCATGATGTGTATGTTTTATGTTTATATGTAATGGAACAAGGAGATTTTACATGAAAAAATCTTGGAAAAAAGCCCTCTTAGCAGGTCTTAGCATTGTAGTGATGGGTTCCTTCATCGCTGGTTGCGGCTCTGATAATAATGGTGCTGCTAATAAGGATGTTTTAAAAGTTGGTGTAACTAACTTCGCATCCACATTAGAACCTACAGAAAACTTCTTCGCATGGGTTGTTATGCGCTATGGTGTAGGCGAAACATTGGCTAAGTTTGACGAACACATGAAACCTCAACCATGGATTGCATCTAAATGGGAAGTATCCCCAGACCATAAAACGTGGACTTTCACAATCAATGATAAGGTGAAATTCTCTAATGGTAAAAAAGTTGATGCTGCAGCAGTTAAAGCATCTATCGAACGGGCTTTTGAAAAATCCAATCGTGCAAAAACATTTTTCGAATATGACTCTATGGAAGCTAATGGTCAACAATTAGTTATTCATACAACAAAAGAATATCCTAATATGCCTGGCCTTTTAGCGGATCCGTTGTTCCTAATCGTTGACGTTCAATCTGAAAAAGATGGCCGTAACTTTGCCAAGGAAGGTCCTATCGGTACAGGTCCATACGTAGTTAAATCTTTCACAAAAGATCGTGCTGAGATGGCTGCTAACGAAAACTATTGGGATGGTACAGTACCATTTAAAACTGTAGAAATTCCTTCCATCGATGATCCTAATACGCGTGCTATGAGCTTGCAATCTGGTGACGTAGATATGGCGGTTAACATCGGTGCTGGTGAAATGGGCTTATTCCAAAATAACGATAAGTTCAAGGTTGATGAAATCGCATCTCTTCGCGTAGTATTGGCTCGTATCAACCAAAAAGGTGTTCTTGGTGATGACAAAGTACGTGCTGCAGTTATTTCCGCAACAGACCGTAAAAACTATGCTGATGTATTGTTAAAAGGTACATTCATTCCTGGTTCCGCACCAATTCCACCATCCATGGACTATGGCTTCAAAGATTTGAAAGATCCTAATGCGTATAACCCTGAACGTTCTAAACAATTATTAGCAGAAGATGGTTGGAAAGATACTGATGGGGACGGCATCCTTGATAAAGATGGCAAACCATTAACATTTGACTTCGTAGTATATAATTCTCGTGCAGAATTACCACTTTATGCAGAAGCTGTTCAAGCAGACCTTAAAAAAGTGGGTATCGACATGAAAATCAAAACAGTTGACTATAACTTGATTGATAAAATGGGTCAAGATGGCGACTATGATATGCTTATCTCCAACATCGTAACTGCTAATACAGGCGATCCAATCTGGTTCTTAGCTAACTACTGGCATACTAATGTGGATGGTTCCAACCCTCAAAACGGTTCTGGTTACTCCAATCCACAAGTTGACCAATTGTTAGATGCTGCTGAAACTGAATTTGATCCTGCAAAACGTCGTGACTATGCAATTCAAATTCAACAATTATTGATGAATGATGGTGCTGCATTGTTCTTAGGTTACCCTAAAACTAATATCGTTACTGGTTCTTACTTGAAAGGTGCTGTCATGTACCCAAGTGACTACTACTGGATTACTAATAAAATTACAAAATAATAAGGAGCTATAATGGCAGAAAACATACTAACTGTAGAGAACCTTAACATCGCGTACCAAGGTGTGCCTGCTGTTATGGATGTAAACTTTACCTTGGAACGCGGTAAGGTATTGACCATTGTAGGGGAATCTGGATCCGGTAAAACTACCGTGATCCGGGCCCTCATGGGTTTATTGCCTATAGGTGGTGAGGTCACAGATGGTACAATGCTCTTTAATGGTCAAGACCTTCGCACCCTATCTAAGTCTGAATGGAGAGCTATACGTGGTAAAGACATGGCCATGATTTTCCAAGATAGTGGTAGTGCTTTAGACCCAATAGTTCGCATTGGTAAACAGTTTAGAGAATTATTTAAATCTCATATAGAAATTACCAATGATGAATGTGATCGACGAGCAATTGAGTTATTAGAATCTGTTTCTCTCCCTAATGGGGCAGATATATTGCGCCGTTATCCACATGAGTTATCCGGCGGTCAACGCCAACGTGTGGGCATTGCTATGGCATTAGCGCTGGATCCTGCGTTATTAATTGGTGATGAACCTACATCTGCTTTAGATGTAACAACACAATCACAAGTTGTTATGCAAATGCTAGAACTTGCTAAAGAGCATAATTCTGCTATCGTAATGGTTACGCATAACCTTGGTGTAGCGGCCTATATGTCCGACTATATCATTGTTATGAAAAAGGGTCGTGTTGTTGATGCTGGCACACCGCAAGATATTTTGGAAAACCCATCTAATGAATATACGAAGCAATTAAAAGATGCTGTACCAACATTGGAAGGAGGTCGTTACATTGACTAACTACGCTGTAGAATTAAAAAATGTATGTAAACGATTCCCACTTCCTACTGGTGGTGAGCTCGAAGCGTGTAAGAGTATTAATATCACCTTAGAAAAAGGCGAGTCCCTTGGGATTGTAGGGGAGTCTGGCTCTGGTAAAACAACTTTGGTTCGTATGATCATGAAGATGCTGCCTATCACAGAAGGCGAGATTTATGTAGATGGTGTAGAGATTCAACATATGAACTCTGAGCAAACGAAAGAATACCGCAAGAAAATTCAGATGGTATTCCAAGATCCATCTGCAGCTTTCAATCCGCGTATGAAGGTAAAGGATATTATCCTTGAACCGTTATACAATTTTGGGCTTCTTGAAAAAGGAAAAGAAGAACAAATCGCAGGTGACTATCTTGAAATGGTAGACCTACCTCGCGAGTTCATGCATCGTTATCCTCATGAAATGTCTGGTGGTCAACGTCAACGTGTAGCTATTGCTCGTGCCATTGTACTAGAACCAGAAATTCTTGTTCTAGATGAGGCAACAAGTGCTCTAGACGTGTCTGTACAAGACTCCATCGCCTATTTACTAGCGCGTTTACAAAAGAAGAAAAATTTAACATATCTATTTATCGCTCATGATATTGCGTTCATTCGTACCATGTGTCATAAGGTAGTGGTTATGTATAAAGGTGCTATCGTTGAAGAGCTAGATGCATTCCATTTAGCAGATGCAAAACATCCTTATACAAAGGTTCTATTGAGTTCTATCTTTGAAATTGGTAAAGATCATAAGCCACTTACTTTAGAAGAAGCTGGGAAAGCATAAATTTTGATTATATAAAATAGCAGTTAGCCATTTGGTTAACTGCTATTTTTATATTATCTATTATTTATTATGCGGATAATTTTTGCTTCTACATAAATATATCGAAAATTTCCTCAAAAATGATTGTGTTAACATTAAATATATAGTATAGTTGACTAAGCAATATACCCATATGGGTATGATTAAATATGCTCATATGAAATGATATACATATACATATAGAGAAAGGTTAGGTGTGTGAATGAAAGGATTACGTAAGGCGTTACTGATTGGTATGATGCTGGGGGTTACGGTCCTTGGTACTGTAGGATGCATGAATCAATCATCCGATTCATCTAATGATGTATTAAAGGTAGGGGCTATTAGCTTTGCGGGTACATTAGAACCAACAGAAAACTATTTTAGTTGGGCTGTTGTACGATATGGTGTAGGGGAAACACTCATAAAATTTGATGATCACATGAATGCTAAACCCTGGTTAGCATCTTCTTGGAAACAAAGTGATGATAAGCTGACTTGGACTTTCACCATCAACGATAAGGTTAAGTTCTCTAACGGTAATGCTCTTACTGCCGAGGCCGTAAAGGCGTCTTTGGAACGAACCTTTGCGAAGAGTAAACGGGCAAAAACATTCTTTAATTACACTGAAATGACGGCTAATGGTCAAGAGTTCACAATTAAGACCGATAAGCCTTATTATAATTTGCCAAACTTGTTGGGAGATCCATTATTCTTGATTATGGATGTAACTGCTGAGGCAAATGGTCGTGATATTGCGAAGGAAGGTCCTATTGGTACTGGTCCTTATGTAGTGACATCATTTACAAAAGAGCGTGCTGAGCTAGCACGGAATGATAACTATTGGGATGGCAAGCCAGGCTTCGGTAAGGTTGAAATTCCATCTATTAACGATGCCAATACACGAGCTATGGCATTGCAAGCGGGTGATGTAGATATGGCCGTTAGCATTGGACCTGGCGAATATGGTATCTTCCAAAACGATAAGAAATTTACTATTTATGAAGAATCATCTTTACGTGATGTATTCGTTCGGATGAGCCAAAAAGGCAAGCTTAAGAATGCTAATCTTCGAGCGGCCCTCATTGCCGGAGCGAATCGTGAGTCCTATGCAAAGAACCTTATGAAGGATACCTTTATTGCCGGTAAGGCTCCATTGCCACCGTCCATTGATTATGGATTCAATCAATTGCGGGATCCTAATAAATATAATGTTGAACGTGCTAAAGAATTACTTAAACGTGAAGGTTATATTGATACAAATGGTGATGGGATTGTAGATAAAGATGGTGAAAACCTAGTGCTTGATTTCTATGCCTATACATCTCGTCCTGAATTGCCATTATATGCAGAGGCATTACAAGCGGACTACAAAAAAATCGGTGTAGATTTACAAATCAAAATCATAGACTATGCTGTGATTGATACATTGGCGCAATCTGGGGATTACGATATGCTCATCTCTAGTGTAGTTACTGCTAATACTGGCCAACCTGTATGGTTCTTGAAACAATACTGGGGGACCGGTGCTGAGGCAAATGGTTCTGGATTCTCCAATCCACGTTTCGATGAATTGTTAGATCTTGGTGAAAGTGCCAACGATCCATTAGTGCGTCGTAATGCGTTGATCAATGCACAACAATTGATGCTAGATGATTCGATAGCACTCTTCCTTGGATATCCTAAGATTAATATTGTAGGGAATAACAATATCGATGGTATTAAGATATCTCCATCTGAATACTATATCATTACGAAAGACTTAAAACGGAAATAATTTTATTATATAAACCTATAGTGATGAAACTTGTTAATATAATTTAACGTAGTTGTCGACATAGCAAAAGAGGACTAGCCACGGCTAGTCCTCTTTTTGTAGTTAGTTATTTTTTCTTTTGCTCTGTTGCATCAAGTTCTGCCATATTCACGACATTTGCTTTGCCAACCATTTTGTTATATTTAATAAATAGTTGTGTATATGCTTCGCCGTAGGAAGAATTGATGATGATATAGTTGCGAGCCTCTGCGACAAATTCTTTTACAGAATCTTGATACTCGCGAACTGCGTTTTGCGTTTCTGATGTTGTACCAGGTTGTAACTTGTTGATGCGTTGCGTGATTTGTTGCAAGTTTGCTTCAACCTTTTGGGTATCTGTATTTCCATCTGGATCGATAAGATCGATTGTTTGGGCAGTCATGAGATTTAACTCGATAAAGTTAACTGCATTTTCACGTTTTTCACCTTGATATTCAGTCATGCGTTCTGTATAGAGCTCATTATTACGATTATCTAAGGCTAAATCTAAAGCATTGTATGTAGCGTAGAATTGTTCAGCTAGAGGTACATACTGTGCTGCTAACTCATCGCTACCTTTGAAATTATCTTTTTCAAAACGACGTTCTACATAGTAGGCTTGCAATTGATCCGCAACAGGAATCAATTGATCTAGTACTGCTAATACATCATTAGTTGATTGGTTTACATCTTCGTATGGAGTAGGGCTATCTTGCTTTGCAGCCTCTAATGCTGTTTTAAGATCTTTGTATTTAGGTAATGTAATCGTCGTGTTATGGGACCCATTACGTAACTCTTCAAGAGTTGGTTGTAATTGATTTGCATAGGCTACACTGTACGCGTTATATGAGTCTAATGCGACGATATAAGGTCGGATAGCGTTGATCTTGTCGTCAACGGTTGATCGATATAAAATTGTCGTTGTATTGGATGACAAGAGTGTATACACCCCGTAGATCCCACCACCGATAATAGCGACGCCAAGTATAACGGCTGCTATTAACTTGATGTACCCCTTTTTCAACTGCGCACGCTCCTTGAAAACACACTAACTCTTTTTGGATCCGTTTGGGCGGACTACGCCCCTAAGAGTAATTAGTTATATTATATCATAAACTTACGTCCCAAAAAAGACGTGTAGAGCGGAGAATCATAAGGAATAGATGAAATTATTCGATGTGAACATATATTAATATTTATAATTCGCTATTTATAGATGAATATACTCTGTGAAAGTTAAATTAGTATATTTCTTAATACCTTTGATATAATTTACATATATATGATTGGAGGGGATTCTAATGAGCACGGATAAGGTTTATAACTCCATTGAAGAAGTATTAGATATAGCTGAATCTGCAGAGGGTAAAACGGTTGGTGAGTTTGATATAAATAATCGCCTGGATAGTAGGGGAAACAAGGGCGGTATTGGTCAGGTTTTAGAAGAAGGCTTATTTAAAATGGCTGTTAATAGCAGAGCAGAAGCAGACTTTGTTGATTTAGGTTTGGAGCTAAAAGTTACTGCTATAAAAGAAAATAAAAAGAATGACTTCTCTGCAAAAGAACGGTTAGTTTTAAATATTATTAACTATGAAGAGGATTATAAAGACTCTTTTGAAGAATCATCATTTTGGCAAAAAAATAAGAAGTTACTAATTATTTTCTACTTATATAAAGATGAAATAGATAAAAAGGATTTTCCTATCATAAAGTCGGTTTTACATAATTTTGATCCTGTGGATTTAGAAATTATAAAACAGGATTGGCAAACTATTATAGATAAGATTAAAGCTGGTGAGGCCCATAATATTTCGGAGGGAGATACGATGTATTTGGCTGCCTGTACTAAAGGGGCTAATGCTAAGTCCATAAGAAAACAACCATTTTCTAATATACCAGCTAAACAACGTGCCTTTTCTCTTAAAAGTTCTTACATGTCTGCCTTTGCTCGCCGTGTTATTGATAGACAATTAATACCATCACTATTTAATGTTGATGAACTTAAAAGTAAGACTACATTACAATTATTACAAGAACGATTCGCTCCATATATTGGTAAACGAGTATCTGAAATTGCAAAACTCGTAGATATTCCAGTAACTAAAAATAAGGCTTTTAATGCCAATCTTATTAGTGCAGTTTTGGGTGTAAAAGGGACCAAGTTAGAATCACTTAGAGAGTTTAGTAAAGCAAATATTAAGTTTAAAACGATACGGCTTGAGCCTACTGGAATTCCAAAGGAACACATGTCCTTTGAACAAATAGACTTTCATCGTTGGCTTAACGATGCATGGGAAGACTCTCAGCTTTATGAAAAATTTGAGTATACAAAATATCTATTTGTAGTATTTCAGTATGATGAGACTGAGAAGGAAAATAAAAATAGAGAACCTTACTTAAAAGGAATTATGCTGTGGAATATGCCAGAGGTTGTAATTGAGCATGAGCTCAAAGAACTTTGGAAAACAACAAAAGCTATTTTGGAAGAAGGGGTTCAACTTACTCCTGTACGTAATGGTGTGTCAAATAATTTACCAGGTGCTAGCTTTAATGGTATTTGTCATATTCGACCTAAGGCTAGAGATGGAAAGGATCAAGTAGAACTACCAGATGGACAACGTATAACAAAACAATGCTATTGGTTAAATAGAGAATATATAGCAGAGATTGTAAAAGAACTGTAATGAGGAAGTCATGGCTAATAATACGTCAAATTTCAGAAATGATTTTAATGCAGAGAAAGTTATAAATGAATTCTTAAGGAAGTATTTCTATCAAAAAATTGTTGATAAAAATATTATTAAAGCCTTTCGTCATATTACAGATTCAAATTTACAACATGAGGGTGTTGATACAATAATTATTACCTTACGAGATGTAGCGGTTCATATTGATGAGAAGGCCGCACTAGATTATGCAAAAATGATTTAGCTGAAACAGCGCTACCAACCTTTGCATTTGAAATTTCTTATCTAAATAGGGATGGAGTCTTAACTGAGGGTTGGTTAACTAATTCAAAATATAGAAAGACCGAGGACTATCTCTTGATTTGGTTATGGGTTAAACCTGACACTAAAATGAAATGGTTAAGGTGCGAAGATATTCTTCAACTAGAAATTATTGTTTTAGCTAAAAAAGACATATTAGACACCATATTATATTATGCAAGTGGTGATAGTTGCTTAACTAGATTCCGACAAATTGCTAGTAAGCAGAGAGAATTTATGTTAGCTAAAAATTTACAACAAGTAGCTATTGAAAAAACGATTTCTAATGTAGATTTACATTTAAATGAATATTCAATGGAAAATTTTATGTCGAAGCAGATTAAATCACCAATAATGAAGTGGTATTTAACTGATATAAGTAGAAAGGCCGAGCAACCTTTAAATATTGTGGTAAACAAAAAGATATTGAAAGAGTTAGCTAAGAGTTGCTGGATTATTACACCGAATAATTGCATACGGAAAAAATGATATGTAAATTTGATCTTAAAATTTTTAGGGATTTCTGCTATAATAGTGATCTATGAAGGTGATTGATTAAGGGGTAAAGTAATGAAAATATTTTCCATGTTTGATGGTGTTGGAGGTTTTATAGTAGGTTTAGAAAATTCCTCTAAAGAGGTTTTTCAAACGCTATATTCAAACCAATATGAGCCATCTCGTAAGACTCAAGATGCCTATGAAGTAGGTTTATATAGATTTCCTGATATAGAACATATCTCAACAGATGTAGCCTTAATTCCTAATGAAAAGTTTGAGGAAATGAAAGCCAATGGTGTAGATATGATTGTTGGTGGATTTCCATGCCAAGACTATTCTGTTGCAAGAAGCAAAAAGAATGAGTTAGGTATTGAAGGTAAAAAAGGGGTTCTTTTCTGGGAAATTATCCGTGCTACTGAGGTAATTAGACCTAAGTATTTGGTTTTAGAAAATGTTGACCGTTTATTGAAGGCTCCTTCCAATCAACGTGGTCGTGACTTTGCGATTATGTTAGCTGCTTTCAATCAATTAGGTTATTCTGTGGAATGGCGTGTTATTAATGCCGCTGATTATGGTCGTGCTCAACGTAGACGTCGTGTATTCTTCTTTGTATTTAGAAATGATACAAAGTGGGGAGAACGATTACATACTAAATATGAAGCTACCCTGTCTAATGATGCTGACTTAAATGCTCGTTTAGATTGTTATGCACCATATATTTTTGAAGATGGTCTCTTTGGTCGTCAATTCCCAGTTAAGAATGAAGCTGTAAAAAAACGTATTAATGCTAATAAGCTTGATGAAGATATTGCAGAAGTATCAGCTAACTTCTCTGATGGTAAAATGTGGAACTCTGGTCTTATGACTAATGGGTACTATTATACGATTGAAACTGAACCAAAAGGGGATGAAGAACCAATCCCAATGAAAAAGATTGTGGTTAAAGAAAATCAAGTACCAGAAGATTATTATGTTGATGGCGAAAAATTAGAGAAGTTTAAATATCTTCGTGGACCTAAGAAAATTACTCGGACTGCAGCAAATGGACATACTTATACATTCTCTGAAGGTGGTATGAGTGAATATGATTCTCTTGAACTACCAGGTCGCACAATGCTTACCTCTGAAGGTAGTGTTAATCGATCTACACATCTTTTGAAAATTGATGGTAAATATCGACTTATTACCCCAATCGAAGCTGAGCGTCTACAAGATTTCCCTGATGACTGGACTCGTTATAAACGTAATGCAAAAGGTGAAGTAGTAGAGGTATCTGATCGTATGCGTATGTTCTTTATGGGAAATGCACTTGTGACAGGCATTGTTAAACGTATAGGTGATGAGCTTCAAAAAATTGATGCTATCTAAAAAAGGAGCTCTAATATAGAGCTCTTTTTTTAGTATTTTCAGTAAGGGCATTCAAACAATATTATAAAGTTATCTTTTAATTACAAAAAAAGTCTCTATCTATGATAGAGGCTTTTTTCAAAGAAAAATAGCATAAAAATCTAGTTATCCGCATAAAAACTGGACTTATCACACTTTATCAAGGTCAAAACCACTCAATTTACTACTAATTTACTACTTATGAATGAGCTTTGATACGACGATTTATCCTTGAAAAGTGAAGATATAAAGATACTTCCAATAAAATTTGAATATTTAATAGGTAGACACTTCAAAAAATGAGGTGTCTATTTTTTTACCCGATTTTGAAAGGAAGTGAACTTATGAAAACAAAAAATCAAGAATCAAAAGGTCGTTCCCCACTCTTTAAGACCATCAAACATTCATTCAGCCAATAAAAAAGAAAGGATAGGTAAAAATATGGAACTTAAATTTGTGATTCCCAACATGGAAAAAACATTCGGCAATTTAGAATTTGCTGGCGAGGATAAAGTCGTTCAGCGAAGAATCAACGGACGGCTAACTGTCTTATCAAGAAGCTATAATCTCTATTCTGATGTTCAAAGAGCAGATGATATTGTGGTGGTGCTTCCTGCTGAAGCTGGCGAAAAACATTTCGGCTTTGAGGAACGTGTGAAGTTAGTCAATCCACGTATTACCGCAGAGGGCTACAAAATCGGCACTCGTGGTTTTACAAATTACCTTTTACATGCTGACGACATGATAAAAGAATAAAGAAAGAGAGGAAAAATGATGAGATTAGCAAATGGCATTGTATTAGATAAAGACACGACTTTTGGAGAATTGAAATTCTCTGCTCTACGTCGTGAAGTGAGAATCCAAAATGAAGACGGGTCGGTTTCAGATGAAATCAAGGAACGTACCTATGACTTAAAATCCAAAGGACAAGGACGCATGATTCAAGTAAGTATTCCTGCCAGCGTGCCTTTGAAAGAGTTTGATTATAACGCACGGGTGGAACTTATCAATCCCATTGCGGACACCGTTGCTACTGCCACCTATCAAGGAGCAGATGTTGACTGGTATATCAAGGCAGACGATATTGTGCTGACAAAGGATTCTAGTTCATTCAAAGCTCAACCACAAGCAAAGAAAGAACCGACACAAGACAAATAGTCGCTAGGTAGAAAGGAGACTTTTTCGCATGAAACAGCGTGGTAAAAGGATTCGCCCATCTGGTAAAGATTTAGTCTTTCATTTTACGATAGCGTCACTCCTGCCTGTTTTCCTGCTGGTTGTCGGACTGTTTCATGTGAAGACAATCCAGCAGATCAACTGGCAGGATTTTAACCTATCACAAGCAGATAAGATTGACATTCCCTATTTAATTATCAGTTTCAGTGTCGCAATTCTTATCTGCTTGCTGGTAGCGTTTGTATTCAAACGGGTTCGCTATGATACGGTTAAACAACTTTACCACCGTCAAAAACTGGCAAAGATGATACTTGAAAACAAGTGGTATGAATCTGAACAGGTCAAAACAGAGGGTTTCTTTAAAGATAGTGCTGGTCGTACAAAGGAAAAGATAACCTACTTCCCTAAAATGTATTATCGACTTAAAAATGGCTTGATACAGATACGGGTGGAAATCACGCTGGGAAAATATCAAGACCAACTCTTACACTTGGAAAAGAAATTAGAGAGTGGCTTGTACTGTGAGCTGACGGATAAAGAGTTAAAGGATTCCTATGTGGAATATACTTTGCTCTATGACACCATAGCCAGTCGTATTTCTATTGATGAAGTAGAAGCTAAAGATGGTAAACTTCGCTTAATGAAAAACGTATGGTGGGAATATGATAAGCTCCCTCATATGTTGATTGCTGGTGGTACAGGTGGCGGTAAAACTTACTTTATACTGACACTGATTGAAGCCTTGCTTCATACAGATTCAAAACTGTATATTCTTGACCCGAAAAATGCTGACCTTGCGGACTTAGGTTCTGTGATGGCAAATGTCTACTATAGAAAAGAAGACTTGCTTTCTTGCATTGAAACATTCTATGAAGAAATGATGAAACGTAGTGAGGAAATGAAGCAGATGAAGAACTATAAGACTAGCAAAAATTATGCTTACTTAGGTCTCCCGGCACACTTCTTAATCTTTGATGAATACGTCGCTTTCATGGAAATGCTGGGAACAAAAGAAAACACCGCAGTTATGAATAAGCTGAAACAGATTGTCATGTTAGGTCGTCAAGCTGGCTTCTTTCTAATACTGGCTTGTCAACGTCCAGACGCAAAATATTTAGGCGACGGAATCCGTGATCAGTTTAATTTCAGAGTGGCTTTAGGTCGTATGTCTGAAATGGGCTATGGCATGATGTTTGGCAGTGACGTACAAAAGGATTTCTTCTTAAAGCGAATCAAAGGTCGTGGCTATGTTGATGTAGGAACAAGTGTCATATCAGAGTTTTATACTCCCCTTGTACCAAAAGGATATGATTTCTTGGAGGAAATTAAAAAGTTATCCAACAGCAGACAGTCCACGCAGGCGACGTGCGAAGCGGAAGTCGCAGGTGTGGACTGATCTTGCTGGCTGGTGTGGCAATAGCCACGCCAGCACTTAACCCCCCGTATCTAACAGGGGGGTACAAATCGACAGGAAACAGTCAAAAAAACATTAGAAAATCCTTTGGTTACAAGGGATTTACAAAATTTCAGCGTATGTCAAATGGGCTTTAAAAGTTGACATACGCCTTTTTGATTGGAGGGATTTTTACTGAATGAACAAACTTGGTTACAGCATTTAAAAGAAAAACGCTTGGCTTATGGACTATCTCAAAACCGTTTAGCTGTTGCGACTGGTATTACAAGGCAGTATCTAAGCGATATTGAAACAGGAAAAGTCAAGCCATCAGAGGATTTACAGCAGTCCCTTTGGGAAGCTCTGGAACGCTTCAATCCCGACGCTCCCCTTGAAATGCTGTTTGATTATGTAAGGATTCGCTTTCCGACAACAGACGTACAGCAGGTGGTCGAAAACATCTTACAACTGAAACTGTCCTATTTTCTTCATGAGGACTATGGTTTCTATTCTTATTCAGAGCATTATGCTTTAGGCGACATATTCGTCCTTTGCTCCCATGAACTGGACAAAGGAGTTCTGGTGGAATTGAAAGGTCGTGGGTGCAGACAATTTGAAAGCTATCTTCTGGCACAACAAAGAAGCTGGTATGAGTTCTTTATGGACGTTTTGGTGGCTGGCGGTGTGATGAAACGCCTTGACCTTGCCATTAACGATAAGACAGGGATTTTGAATATCCCTGTACTCACTGAAAAGTGCCAACAGGAAGAATGTATCTCCGTCTTCCGCAGTTTTAAAAGCTATCGCAGTGGCGAACTGGTACGCAAAGAGGAAAAGGAATGTATGGGAAACACCCTCTATATCGGTTCATTACAAAGTGAAGTTTATTTCTGTATCTATGAAAAGGACTACGAGCAGTACAAGAAAAATGATATTCCCATTGAAGACGCAGAAGTAAAAAACCGTTTTGAGATTCGATTGAAAAATGAGCGTGCCTATTATGCAGTCCGTGATTTACTCGTCTATGACAATCCAGAGCATACCGCCTTTAAAATTATCAATCGGTATATCCGTTTTGTAGATAAAGACGATTCCAAACCTCGTTCTGATTGGAAACTGAATGAAGAATGGGCTTGGTTTATTGGGAACAATCGTGAACGATTAAAACTAACCACAAAACCAGAGCCTTACTCCTTCCAAAGGACGCTGAACTGGCTATCTCATCAAGTTGCCCCGACCTTAAAGGTTGCGATTAAACTTGATGAAATCAACCAGACGCAGGTTGTAAAAGACATTCTCGACCATGCGAAACTGACAGACCGACACAAGCAGATTTTGAAGCAACAGTCAGTAAAAGAACAGGACGTGATAACAACAAAAAAATAACTCAAATACAAATTCATTGAATATAGAGAGGAGAACATTTTTATGAATTTTGGACAAAACCTTTATAACTGGTTTCTATCAAACGCTCAATCACTGGTGCTTTTAGCAATCGTTGTGATTGGCTTGTATCTTGGCTTCAAGCGTGAGTTTAGCAAACTGATTGGCTTTTTAATTATTGCGATTATTGCGGTTGGCTTAGTCTTCAACGCTGCTGGAGTAAAAGACATTTTACTAGAGCTATTCAATCGCATTATTGGTGCTTAAATAAAACCGTTCTTTTGTGGAATATAAGTGGTTTTCTTATGTTCCGCAAAGGAATGGTACACCAAACGAAGTGCGGTAGGGATTTTTGAATCTCTACAAAGAAAGGACGTGAATATATGGACGATATGCAAGTCTATATTGCGAATTTAGGCAAATACAATGAGGGCGAATTGGTCGGTGCGTGGTTTACCTTTCCCATTGACTTTGAGGAAGTCAAAGAGAAAATCGGCTTGAATGATGAATATGAGGAATACGCCATTCATGACTACGAGTTACCCTTTACGGTTGACGAATACACTTCCATTGGCGAACTCAATCGACTATGGGAAATGGTATCGGAATTACCCGAAGAATTACAATCGGAGCTATCTGCTCTGCTCACTCATTTTTCAAGCATTGAAGAACTAAGCGAACATCAAGAGGATATTATCATTCATTCCGATTGTGATGATATGTATGACGTGGCACGCTACTACATTGAAGAAACGGGTGCTTTAGGCGAAGTACCAGCTAGTCTTCAAAACTATATTGATTATCAAGCCTATGGTCGGGATTTAGACCTTTCAGGAACGTTTATCTCAACCAATCATGGGATTTTTGAAATCGTCTATTAAATCTGTCGGTACATTACTACTGGCAGATTTTCTATTTTACGGGGTGGCTCAATCAGCTACCCCTATTTTTTATGAAAGGATTGATTACATGAAGAAAATACGAAGCTATACCAGTATCTGGTCTGTGGAAAAGGTACTGTATTCTATCAATGATTTTAGACTTCCGTTTCCCATAACCTTTACGCAAATGACATGGTTTGTCGTGTCACTCTTTGCAGTGATGATACTTGGCAACTTGCCCCCTCTTTCCATGATAGAGGGAGCATTTCTCAAATACTTTGGGATTCCTGTGGCTTTCACATGGTTTATGTCTACAAAAACTTTTGATGGTAAAAAGCCTTATGGATTTTTGAAGTCTGTCATTGCTTATGCACTGCGACCAAAGCTGACCTATGCAGGAAAAAAAGTAACGCTTGGCAGAAACCAGCCACAAGAAGCCATTACAGCAGTTAGGAGTGAATTTTATGGCATATCCAATTAAATACATTGAAAACAATCTCGTCTGGAATAAAGACGGGGAATGTTATGCTTACTATGAGCTTGTTCCTTACAATTACTCATTTCTAAGTCCAGAACAGAAAATACAAGTGCATGATTCTTTCAGACAGCTTATCGCACAAAATCGTGATGGCAAAATTCATGCTTTACAAATCAGTACAGAATCCAGCATACGTTCTGCACAAGAGCGTTCCAAAAATGAAGTCACTGGCAAGCTCAAAGCGGTTGCCTATGACAAAATCGACCAACAGACAGACGCTTTAATATCCATGATTGGCGAAAATCAAGTGAACTACCGTTTCTTTATCGGCTTTAAGTTGCTTCTCAACGATCAGGAGTTTTCTATGAAAAGTCTTACCGTTGAAGCAAAAAATGCTTTGTCTGATTTTGTCTATGATGTGAACCATAAGCTGATGGGCGATTTTGTTAGTATGAGTAATGATGAAATCCTGCGTTTTCAGAAGATGGAAAAGCTCTTAGAAAATAAAATCTCTCGTCGTTTCAAAATCCGCAGGTTAGATAAGGACGACTTCGGCTATCTGATTGAACACCTTTACGGACAGACAGGCACTGCCTATGAAGAGTATGAGTACCATCTATCAAAGAAAAAGCTGGATAATGAAACGCTGATTAAATACTATGACTTGATTAAGCCTACTCGCTGTTTGGTGGAAGAAAAACAGCGATATTTGAAAATCCAGCAGGAAGATGAAACCGTCTATGTAGCTTACTTTACCATTAACAGCATTGTCGGAGAACTGGACTTCCCGTCCTCTGAAATCTTCTACTACCAGCAACAGCAATTTACATTCCCGATTGATACGTCAATGAATGTGGAAATTGTAGCGAATCGTAAAGCCCTATCTACTGTCCGCAATAAAAAGAAAGAACTGAAAGACTTGGATAACCACGCTTGGCAAAGTGATAATGAAACCAGCTCCAATGTGGCGGAAGCTCTGGAAAGTGTGAATGAGCTGGAAACCAATTTAGACCAAAGCAAGGAATCTATGTACAAGCTGTCTTATGTGGTAAGGGTATCAGCAAATGATCTTGACGAACTCAAACGTCGTTGTAATGAAGTGAAAGATTTTTATGACGATTTAAGCGTAAAACTGGTACGACCATTTGGGGATATGCTCGGCTTACATGAAGAATTTTTACCTGCCAGCAAGCGTTATATGAATGATTATATTCAATACGTGACCTCTGATTTCCTCGCTGGTTTAGGTTTTGGTGCTACTCAAATGCTGGGGGAAAATGAGGGGATTTATGTTGGCTACAGCTTAGATACTGGACGCAATGTCTATCTGAAACCTGCTCTTGCCAGTCAAGGGGTTAAGGGTTCAGTAACCAATGCGTTAGCGTCGGCTTTTGTTGGTTCGCTGGGTGGTGGTAAATCCTTTGCGAATAACCTTATCGTCTATTATGCGGTGCTTTATGGGGCACAAGCAGTGATTGTAGACCCAAAAGCAGAACGTGGCAGATGGAAAGAAACCTTGCCAGAGATTTCCCATGAAATCAATATCGTCACTCTGACTTCTGATGAGAAAAACAAAGGCTTACTTGACCCTTATGTGATTATGAAAAATCCCAAAGATTCTGAATCACTGGCTATTGATATTCTGACATTCCTTACGGGGATTTCCTCTCGTGATGGGGAACGCTTCCCAATCCTTAGAAAAGCCATTCGTGCAGTAACCAATAGTGAAGTACGAGGGTTGATGAAAGTGATTGAGGAATTACGGGTTGAGAATACGCCACTAAGTACCAGTATAGCCGACCATATCGAAAGTTTTACAGACTATGACTTTGCACATTTATTATTCAGTAATGGTTATGTGGAGCAGTCTATCAGCTTAGAAAAACAACTGAACATTATACAGGTTGCGGACTTGGTACTTCCCGACAAGGAAACTTCCTTTGAGGAATATACCACTATGGAGCTTTTATCCGTTGCTATGCTGATTGTCATTAGTACCTTTGCTTTAGACTTTATCCATACAGACCGAAGCATTTTCAAGATTGTAGATTTAGACGAAGCATGGAGCTTTTTACAGGTAGCACAAGGAAAAACACTATCTATGAAGCTGGTTCGGGCTGGTCGTGCTATGAACGCTGGGGTATATTTCGTGACCCAAAATACAGACGACCTCTTAGATGAAAAACTGAAAAATAACCTCGGCTTAAAATTTGCATTTCGTTCCACTGACCTTAACGAGATTAAAAAGACCTTAGCCTTTTTTGGTGTAGACCCAGAGGACGAAAACAATCAGAAGCGATTGCGTGATTTGGAAAACGGGCAATGCCTTATCAGTGATTTATATGGTCGTGTCGGTGTGATACAGTTCCACCCTGTATTTGAAGAACTGCTCCATGCCTTTGATACCAGACCACCTGTGCGAAAAGAGGTGTAAATGTGAAACCATCAATAGTAAACAGAATAAAATCAAACTGGACGCTGAAACGTCTAGGTAAAGTGGCAATGACAGTGGCTTTCACACTTGTGATTGCCATTTTTCTTTTAGCCATGCTGGGAACGGTGGTTCAAGCTGCGGGCTTGGTAGATGATACGGTCAATGTGGCAAATGAATACAGCCGATACCCACTTGAAAACTATCAACTGGATTTTTATGTGGATAATAGCTGGGGCTGGCTTCCGTGGAACTGGTCGGACGGGATTGGAAAACAGGTCATGTATGGACTATATGCCATTACCAATTTTATTTGGACAATCAGTTTGTATGTTTCCAATGCGACAGGTTACTTAGTACAGGAAGCCTATTCCTTAGACTTCATTTCCGCTACAGCAGATTCCATTGGTAAGAATATGCAGACCTTAGCTGGTGTGAGTGCAAACGGATTTTCAACAGAGGGTTTCTATGTTGGATTCCTCTTACTCTTGATTTTGGTTCTTGGGGTTTATGTTGCCTATACGGGACTGATAAAGAGAGAAACCACAAAGGCAATTCATGCCATTATGAATTTTGTGCTGGTGTTTATCCTATCGGCTTCCTTTATTGCCTACGCTCCCGACTACATTAAAAAAATCAATGACTTTTCATCAGACATCAGTAATGCCAGTTTATCACTTGGCACGAAGATTGTCATGCCCCATTCCGATAGTCAAGGCAAGGACAGCGTGGACTTAATCAGAGATAGCCTGTTTTCCATACAGGTTCAGCAACCGTGGCTACTGCTTCAATACAACAGTTCAGACATTGAAAGTATCGGTATTGACCGTGTGGAAAGCCTGCTCTCCACCAGCCCAGATTCCAACAATGGCGAAGACAGAGAAAAAATTGTTGCGGAAGAAATTGAAGACAGAAGCAATACCAATCTAACCATTACAAAGACCATTAACCGTTTAGGTACAGTCTTCTTCCTATTTGTCTTCAATATTGGGATTTCCATATTTGTATTCCTATTAACAGGAATCATGATTTTCTCGCAGGTACTTTTTATCATCTATGCTATGTTTCTGCCTGTGAGCTTTATTTTAAGCATGATTCCATCATTTGATGGTATGTCAAAACGAGCCATAACAAAGCTCTTTAATACCATTTTGACACGAGCTGGAATCACATTGATTATTACGACAGCATTTAGTATTTCAACCATGCTCTATACCTTATCGGCTGGTTATCCGTTCTTTTTGATTGCTTTTCTACAGATTGTGACCTTTGCAGGAATCTACTTCAAGCTGGGCGATTTAATGAGTATGTTTTCTCTACAGAGTAACGATTCTCAAAGTGTGGGAAGTCGTGTGATGAGAAAACCTCGTATGCTTATGCACGCTCACATGCACCGTCTACAGCGGAAACTTGGACGTTCTATGACTACTCTAGGGGCTGGGTCTGCCATTGTTACAGGTAAAAAAGGACAGTCGGGTTCGGGGAGTTCTGCAAGGACACAAGCAGATCACTCCCGACCAGACGGAAAGGAAAAATCAACACTTGGAAAACGTATCGGTCAAACCATCGGTACAGTAGCTGATACCAAAGACAGAATGGTAGACACTGCTAGTGGTTTGAAAGAACAGGTTAAAGATTTGCCGACCAATGCAAGATATGCAGTATATCAAGGAAAATCCAAAGTAAAAGAGAATGTCCGTGATTTAACCAGTAGTATTTCTCAAACCAAAGCGGACAGAGCCAGTGGACGCAAGGAACAGCAGGAACAAAGGCGAAAAACCATTGCGAAGCGTCGCTCTGAAATGGAACAGGTCAAACAGAAAAAACAGCCTGCTTCTTCTGTTCATGAAAGACCGACTACAAGACAAGAACAATATCATGATGAACAGACCTCAAAACAGTCTAATATTCAGACTTCATATAAGGAATCTCAACAAGCCAAACAAGAGCGTCCAGCAGTTAAGTCCGATTTTTCAAGTCCAAAAGTGGAACGCCAAGGCAATACCGTTCAAGAAAAAACCGTTCAAAAGCCAGCAACTTCAACCACTACAGCAGATAGAACTTCACAACGTCCAATCACAAAAGAACGTCCGTCTACTGTTCAAAGAGTACCACTACAAAATACAAGAAGTAGACCACCAATCAAAACCGCCACCATTAAGAAAGTCGGTAAGAAACCATGAAGTTGAAAACTTTAGTGATTGGTGGTTCTGGATTATTCTTGATGGTCTTCTCACTGCTTCTGTTTGTTGCCATTTTATTTTCAGATGAACAGGACAGCGGAATTTCCAATATTCATTATGGAGGTGTGAATGTTTCCGCAGAAGTGCTGGCTCATAAGCCTATGGTAGAAAAATATGCCAAAGAATATGGCGTTGAAGAATATGTCAACATACTTCTTGCGATTATACAGGTGGAATCGGGCGGTACTGCGGAAGATGTTATGCAGTCCTCGGAATCCCTCGGTCTTCCACCTAATTCATTGAGTACAGAAGAATCCATTAAGCAAGGTGTGAAGTATTTCAGTGAATTATTAGCCAGTAGCGAAAGGCTCAGTGTAGATTTAGAATCGGTTATCCAGTCCTACAATTATGGTGGTGGTTTCTTAGGGTATGTGGCTAATCGTGGAAATAAATATACCTTTGAACTGGCTCAAAGTTTCTCAAAAGAGTATTCAGGTGGCGAAAAAGTGTCTTACCCCAATCCCATAGCCATACCTGTGAATGGTGGTTGGCGATATAACTATGGAAATCAGTTTTATGTTCAGTTGGTTTCACAATACCTAACCGACACTTCCCCAACAGAATTTGATGATGAAACCGTGCAAGTCATTATGGACGAAGCCTTGAAATACGAAGGGTTTCCTATGTCTTTGGAGGGGCGTCGCCTACCACCTCTTTTGATTGTAGTGGCTTAATACAATGGGTGTATGACAAAGCTGGCATTTCTCTCCCTCGTGTCGCCCAAGATCAGTATGACGCTACGCAAGAAATCTCTATGGAAGAAGCCCAAGCAGGCGACCTTATCTTCTTTCATTCAACCTATAATGCAGGCACATATGTGACTCATGTGGCGATATATTTAGAGGGAAATCGCTTTTATCATGCAGGCGACCCAATCGGTTATGGCGACTTAAGCAGTCGTTATTGGCAAGACCATCTGATTGGGGCTAGACGTGTTATTCATAACTAAGAAAGGAATGAATCAAATGATTATAAAAATCGAGCGAAAAGAAAAGAAGGAGAAACCAAAGAAATCTAAAAAACCGAGCAAGCAAAGAAAAGTTCCGATGATTAAAGTTGGCACGCATAAGAAATTAACCTTTGTTTTATGGGTTTTATTGATTGGTAGTGTCGGATTTGGAATCTATAAAAATTTTACTGCCATTGACACTCATACTGTCCGTGAAACAGAAATCATTAAACAGCAGATTGTCGATACCAACCAAGTAGAAAGTTTTGTGAAATCCTTTGCGAAAGACTACTTTTCGTGGCAACAATCCCAAGAAGCCATTGATAAACGAAATGAGAAATTGACCCATTATTTGACGGAAGAATTGCAGGTATTAAATGAAGAAATGATTCGTAAGGATATTCCTACTAGTTCTAGTGTGAACGATATACAGGTGTGGCAGGTTTCTCAAGTGAATGAGAACACCTTTGAGGTACTGTTTTCTGTTGAACAAGTTATTACCGAAGACAAAGACAAGGAAACTATATCGTCTAGCTTTCATGTGGTTGTCCATATAGATGAATCAGATAATATGGTTATTATCAAAAATCCGACAATGAGTAAGAAACCTCAAAAATCGGACTACCAACCCAAACAGCTAGAAAGTGACCATACAGTAGATACAGAAACGATGGACGAAATCATTAGCTTTTTAGAAACGTTCTTCCAGCTCTATCCTACCGCCACAGAAAAAGAATTGACTTACTATGTAAGTAATCATGTGTTACCTATGATTAACAAGGAATATGTTTTCGAGGAATTGGTGAATCCTATCTTTACCAGAAAAGATAACCAAGTAATCGTGAATGTCGCTGTGAAATATTTAGATCAAGAAACAAAGGCAACCCAAATCTCGCAATTTGAGTTGATATTAGAAAAACAAGATAATTGGAAGATTGTAAAATAACAAATATTGGTACATGATTACAGATACTTTGTAATCATGTACTCTTTTTGATAAAAAATTGGAGATTCCTTTACAAATATGCTCTTACGTGCTATTATTTAAGTGACTATTTAAAAGGAGTTAATAAATATGCGGCAAGGTATTCTTAAATAAACTGTCAATTTGATAGCGGGAACAAATAATTAGATGTCCTTTTTTAGGAGGGCTTAGTTTTTTGTACCCAGTTTAAGAATACCTTTATCATGTGATTCTAAAGTATCCAGAGAATATCTGTATGCTTTGTATACCTATGGTTATGCATAAAAATCCCAGTGATAAAAGTATTTATCACTGGGATTTTTATGCCCTTTTGGGTTTTTGAATGGAGGAAAATCACATGAAAATTATTAATATTGGAGTTTTAGCTCATGTTGATGCAGGAAAAACTACCTTAACAGAAAGCTTATTATATAACAGTGGAGCGATTACAGAATTAGGAAGCGTGGACAAAGGTACAACGAGGACGGATAATACGCTTTTAGAACGTCAGAGAGGAATTACAATTCAGACAGGAATAACCTCTTTTCAGTGGGAAAATACGAAGGTGAACATCATAGACACGCCAGGACATATGGATTTCTTAGCAGAAGTATATCGTTCATTATCAGTTTTAGATGGGGCAATTCTACTGATTTCTGCAAAAGATGGCGTACAAGCACAAACTCGTATATTATTTCATGCACTTAGGAAAATGGGGATTCCCACAATCTTTTTTATCAATAAGATTGACCAAAATGGAATTGATTTATCAACGGTTTATCAGGATATTAAAGAGAAACTTTCTGCCGAAATTGTAATCAAACAGAAGGTAGAACTGTATCCTAATATGTGTGTGACGAACTTTACCGAATCTGAACAATGGGATACGGTAATAGAGGGAAACGATGACCTTTTAGAGAAATATATGTCCGGTAAATCATTAGAAGCATTGGAACTCGAACAAGAGGAAAGCATAAGATTTCAGAATTGTTCTCTGTTCCCTCTTTATCATGGAAGTGCAAAAAGTAATATAGGGATTGATAACCTTATAGAAGTGATTACGAATAAATTTTATTCATCAACACATCGAGGTCAGTCTGAACTTTGCGGAAAAGTTTTCAAAATTGAGTATTCGGAAAAAAGACAGCGTCTTGCATATATACGTCTTTATAGTGGCGTACTGCATTTGCGAGATTCGGTTAGAATATCGGAAAAGGAAAAAATAAAAATTACAGAAATGTATACTTCAATAAATGGTGAATTATGTAAAATCGATAAGGCTTATTCCGGGGAAATTGTTATTTTGCAGAATGAGTTTTTGAAGTTAAATAGTGTTCTTGGAGATACAAAGCTATTGCCACAGAGAGAGAGAATTGAAAATCCCCTCCCTCTGCTGCAAACGACTGTTGAACCGAGCAAACCTCAACAAAGGGAAATGTTACTTGATGCACTTTTAGAAATCTCCGACAGTGACCCGCTTCTGCGATATTATGTGGATTCTGCGACACATGAAATCATACTTTCTTTCTTAGGGAAAGTACAAATGGAAGTGACTTGTGCTCTGCTGCAAGAAAAGTATCATGTGGAGATAGAAATAAAAGAGCCTACAGTCATTTATATGGAAAGACCGTTAAAAAAAGCAGAGTATACCATTCACATCGAAGTTCCACCGAATCCTTTCTGGGCTTCCATTGGTCTATCTGTAGCACAGCTTCCATTAGGGAGCGGAGTACAGTATGAGAGCTCGGTTTCTCTTGGATACTTAAATCAATCGTTTCAAAATGCAGTTATGGAGGGGATACGCTATGGCTGTGAACAAGGATTGTATGGTTGGAATGTGACGGACTGTAAAATCTGTTTTAAGTATGGCTTATACTATAGCCCTGTTAGTACCCCAGCAGATTTTCGGATGCTTGCTCCTATTGTATTGGAACAAGTCTTAAAAAAAGCTGGAACAGAATTGTTAGAGCCATATCTTAGTTTTAAAATTTATGCGCCACAGGAATATCTTTCACGAGCATACAACGATGCTCCTAAATATTGTGCGAACATCGTAGACACTCAATTGAAAAATAATGAGGTCATTCTTAGTGGAGAAATCCCTGCTCGGTGTATTCAAGAATATCGTAGTGATTTAACTTTCTTTACAAATGGACGTAGTGTTTGTTTAACAGAGTTAAAAGGGTACCATGTTACTACCGGTGAACCTGTTTGCCAGCCCCGTCGTCCAAATAGTCGGATAGATAAAGTACGATATATGTTCAATAAAATAACTTAGTGTATTTTATGTTGTTATATAAATATGGTTTCTTGTTAAATAAGATGAAATATTTTTTAATAAAGATTTGAATTAAAGTGTAAAGGAGGAGATAGTTATTATAAACTACAAGTGGATATTGTGTCCTGTATGTGGAAATAAAACACGATTAAAGATAAGGGAAGATACTGAATTAAAAAAATTCCCCCTCTATTGTCCGAAATGCAGACAAGAAAATTTAATTGAAATAAAGCAGTTCAAAGTAACTGTGATTACAGAGCCAGACGCAAAGACGCAGAGCCGATAAAATGAGATTAATACAATCTCATTTTATCGGCTCTTTTCGTTATGTATGGATTCTTTTAATTAGTCTTCGATGTTTCTTGCTTCGTTGATACCGCTGGCTAAAGATTCCATTAAGGATAGTTCTTTGTCTGTAAAGCTATCCATGTATTTCTCTATCTGTAATCGTCGGGTGCTTTTTACCAAGTTATTAGCAGGTAGGGGTCCCGAGCGCCTACGAGGAATTTGTATCGATAAGAAATAGATTTAAAAATTTCGCTGTTATTTTGTACATTTAACTTGACGGTGACATCTCTCTATTGTGAGTTATTAGTGGTACAGTTTTCAACCGTTTTAATTATAAAAAAGTGGTGCATTATCTTAAAATTTTGTATAATAGGAATTGAAGTTAAATTAGATGCTAAAAATTTGTAATTAAGAAGGAGGGATTCGTCATGTTGGTATTCCAAATGCGTAATGTAGATAAAACATCTACTGTTTTGAAACAGACTAAAAACAGTGATTACGCAGATAAATAAATACGTTAGATTAATTCCTACCAGTGACTAATCTTATGACTTTTTAAACAGATAACTAAAATTACAAACAAATCGTTTAACTTCTGTATTTATTTATAGATGTAATCACTTCAGGAGTGATTACATGAACAAAAATATAAAATATTCTCAAAACTTTTTAACGAGTGAAAAAGTACTCAACCAAATAATAAAACAATTGAATTTAAAAGAAACCGATACCGTTTACGAAATTGGAACAGGTAAAGGGCATTTAACGACGAAACTGGCTAAAATAAGTAAACAGGTAACGTCTATTGAATTAGACAGTCATCTATTCAACTTATCGTCAGAAAAATTAAAACTGAACATTCGTGTCACTTTAATTCACCAAGATATTCTACAGTTTCAATTCCCTAACAAACAGAGGTATAAAATTGTTGGGAATATTCCTTACCATTTAAGCACACAAATTATTAAAAAAGTGGTTTTTGAAAGCCATGCGTCTGACATCTATCTGATTGTTGAAGAAGGATTCTACAAGCGTACCTTGGATATTCACCGAACACTAGGGTTGCTCTTGCACACTCAAGTCTCGATTCAGCAATTGCTTAAGCTGCCAGCGGAATGCTTTCATCCTAAACCAAAAGTAAACAGTGTCTTAATAAAACTTACCCGCCATACCACAGATGTTCCAGATAAATATTGGAAGCTATATACGTACTTTGTTTCAAAATGGGTCAATCGAGAATATCGTCAACTGTTTACTAAAAATCAGTTTCATCAAGCAATGAAACACGCCAAAGTAAACAATTTAAGTACCGTTACTTATGAGCAAGTATTGTCTATTTTTAATAGTTATCTATTATTTAACGGGAGGAAATAATTCTATGAGTCGCTTTTGTAAATTTGGAAAGTTACACGTTACTAAAGGGAATGTAGATAAATTATTAGGTATACTACTGACAGCTTCCAAGGAGCTAAAGAGGTCCCTAGCGCCTACGGGGAATTTGTATCGATAAGGAATAGATTTAAAAATTTCGCTGTTATTTTGTACAATAAGGATAAATTTGAATGGTACCATAAACGACCGTTTATGGTACCTTTTCATTTTCCTGCTTTTTCTAAATGTTTTTTAAGTAAATCAAGTACCAAAATCCGTTCCTTTTTCATAGTTCCTATATAGTTATACTTAATGAGTTATGGTACATTTAAATTATAAAATTAAGGAGGTTTTTTTATGATTTTTGGCTATGCTCGAGTGAGTACGGATGATCAAAATCTTAGTTTACAAATTGATGCACTTACTCATTATGGAATTGATAAATTATTTCAAGAAAAAGTAACTGGTGCGAAAAAAGACCGACCGCAATTAGAAGAAATGATCAACCTACTACGTGAAGGAGATTCTGTTGTCATTTACAAGTTAGATCGAATTTCACGATCAACTAAACATTTGATTGAACTTTCTGAATTATTTGAAGAACTTAGTGTCAATTTTATATCTATTCAAGATAACGTAGATACTTCAACGTCTATGGGAAGATTCTTTTTCCGAGTTATGGCTAGTTTAGCAGAACTGGAACGGGATATTATTATTGAACGAACTAACTCTGGTCTTAAGGCAGCCAGAGTCCGAGGAAAAAAAGGGGGCCGTCCAAGTAAAGGTAAGCTATCAATTGATTTAGCTTTAAAAATGTATGACAGCAAAGAGTATTCTATTCGTCAAATTCTTGATGCCTCTAAATTAAGCAAAACAACCTTTTACCGTTACCTCAATAAAAGGAATGCTTAAGATATGGCTATGAAAAGAATTTTAACTACTTCACAGCGTGAACAACTTCTTTCTGTAGACCACTTATCAGAAGAGGATTTTAAAGCGTATTTTAGTTTTTCTGATTATGATCTGGAGGTTATTAATCAACACCGTGGAAAGGTCAATAAACTAGGATTTGCGATACAACTTTGTTTGGCCCGGTATCCTGGGTGTTCTTTAAGTAATTGGCCGATTAAATCAACCAGACTAACTTCTTATGTGAGTCGACAGCTCCATCTTGATGCAATTGATTTAAATTCATATGATCATAGAAATACACGTGCAAATCACTTCAACGAGATCTTAGAAGTATTCAACTATCATCGATTCGGTAGTGCTAATACACAAAAACAGTTAATAGAATATTTAATTGAACTAGCTTTAGAAAATGATGACTCTATCTATCTAATGAAAAAAACAATTGATTTCTTAACTCGAAAAAGAATTATTTTTCCATCTATAGCTACACTTGAAGACATTATAAGCCGCTGTCGAGATAAAGCAGAAAACAACTTATTTTCAATATTACTCTGTTCATTAACAGATATACAAATTGAAAAACTAGAGAGTTTGTTTCAAATTTATGAAGAGACGAAAATAACTAAACTCGCTTGGCTAAAAGACATTCCAGGTAAGGCAAATCCAGAAAGCTTTATGAGTATTTGTAAAAAAGTGGAAGTGATTGCTTCCATGGGACTCGGGACAATTAATGTCTCCCATATTAATCGGAACAGGTTTCTTCAGCTAGCTAGACTAGGGGAAAATTATGATGCATATGACTTCTCCCGTTTTGAGCTTGAAAAAAGATACTCTTTACTTATTGCTTTTTTAGTCAATCATCATCAATATCTGATCGATCAACTGATTGAGATTAATGACCGCATTTTAGCAAGTATTAAACGCAAAGGGACACGTGATTCACAAGAACAGTTAAAAGAAAAAGGAAAATTGGCTACTAAAAAATTGGAACATTATGCTTCTTTAATTGATGCTCTTCACTTTGCAAAAGATAATGATAGTAATCCTTTTGACGAAATTGAACGAATCATGCCTTGGGAAGATTTAGTACAAGATGGAGAAGAAGCTAAAAAAATTACAGGTAATAAAAATCATGGCTATTTAGAAATGGTTCGAAATAAAGCTAATTACCTCCGAAGATACACGCCAATGTTATTGAGGACCCTTTCGTTCAAAGCAACTCCGGCAGCAAATCCAGTCCTCATGGCCCTAACTCAACTAACTGATTTACACAATAGTGGTAAAAGAAAAATACCGGCAGATACTTCTACTGATTTTGTGAGTAAAAAATGGAAAAGCCTTGTTCGGCCAGAAGAGGGGAAAATAGATCGGTCTTACTATGAGTTAGTAGCTTTCACCGAGCTAAAGAACAATATTCGATCAGGAGATATTTCAGTTGAAGGAAGTATGATCCATCGAAATATTGATGATTACTTAGTTGATTTATCTGCTTGTATTGATTCAGAAACTATTCCAGACACGTTTGAGGACTATTTAAAGGATCGGGAAATAATTTTAGATTTACAGCTTCAATTTTATTCGACAGTTGATAAGAGAATTTCAAGAGCAAACCTTAAAAAGTTGGAAAAAGTTACACCTAGCGAAGCAGAAATATATAGAAAAAAACTTTATTCAATAATTCCTAAGATAAGGCTTAGTGATCTTTTAATTGAGGTGGACAGTTGGACCAACTTTTCACAAGAATTTAGTCATGATTCTACAGGGAAACCGCCGAGTGAACAAGAAAGAAAAATTATTTTTGCTGCTTTGCTGGGTTTAGGGATGAATATTGGTCTTGAAAAAATGGCCCAATCAACTCCTGGAATTTCTTATTCTCAGTTAGCCAATGCCAAACAATGGCGCTTTTATAAAGAAGCTCTGACTCGTGCTCAATCTGTTTTGGTTAATTATCAGTTAAAGCTTCCTGTTGCAGACTTTTGGGGTGAAGGAAAAACCACTGCTTCAGACGGAATGCGCGTCCCAGTGGGCGTCTCAGCTCTAAAATCCGATGTTAATCCACATTACAAAAGTATGGAAAAAGGAGCTACAATGATTCGATCAATAAATGATAGGCATACGACTCATCATATCGAGGTTGCTTCAACTAATACAAGGGAAGCTACTCATACCCTTGATGGCCTACTTTATCATGAAACAGATCTAGATATTGAGGAACATTTTACTGATACAAATGGGTATTCTGATCAGGTGTTTGGAATGACCGCATTACTAGGCTTTGATTTTGAACCTCGCATCAGAAATATAAAAAAATCACAATTATTTTCTATCAAATCACCTTCCTACTACCCTAACTTATCAGAAGATATAAGCGGAAAAATCAATGTAAAAATTATTGAAGAAAACTATGATGAAATTAAACGAATCGCCTATTCGATTCAAACAGGAAAAGTATCTAGTTCTTTACTATTAGGAAAGCTAGGCTCATACGCACGTAAGAATAGAGTAGCTCTTGCACTGAGAGAACTAGGTCGCATTGAAAAGAGCATTTTTATGATAGATTATATTACAGATAGTGAGCTACGGCGAAGGATCACTCATGGACTAAATAAGACAGAAGCGATTAATGCTTTAGCTAGAGAACTATTTTTTGGGCGACGCGGAAAATTTATGGAGCGCGATATTCGCCGACAACTTCAAAGTGCTAGTGCGCTTAATGTGTTAATAAATGCAATAAGTATATGGAACGCCGTCTACTTACAAGCAGCTTATAATTATCTCGTCAAAATAGATCCCGAAGTAACTAAGTATATGAAGCATGTATCTCCTATTAATTGGGAGCATATCACTTTTCTTGGAGAGTATAAATTTGACTTGTTATCTATTCCTAAACACTTAAGAGAATTGAATATAAAAAATAAATAGGCCTTGAAACATTGGTTTAGTGGGAATTTGTACCCCTTATCGATACAAATTCCCACTAAGCGCTCGGGACCCCAGGTAAGAAAAATTCATCAACGGAAACATGAAGTAACGATACAAGGTCATAAAGAACTTGTATGCTGGGGTGTTGCCCTTTATTTTCAATATTAGTTAAGTACCGTGGGTCAATTTCAATCAATGCTCCCACTTGTTCACGAGTTAAACCTCGTTTCAATCGAGCTTCTTTAATGGCTAAACCAAAGGCTCTAAAATCATATTTATCTTCTTTTTTACGCATAGTAGACCACCTCTATACATTTTATTGTTCCTACTGAATTAAAAACAGGTATAGAAAAACGTGTTATATGGTTTATAGGTTTATATTTAATAAAAAGCACTACTAAACGCCAATAAAAAAAACCGTTATATGGTAGTGCTATTTACGCTGTTAAAATATTGTATATTACTTCCAAATGGCGGTTTGTTGGAGGTCAACGTCGCCATGAAGTACATCATATACAATAAATTTCCTTACATTGGGTTCTTGTCAAAAAAAGTCGTCTATCTGCAATAGATAAGTACGTCCACCAATGTGGTTTTATAAATCATATAGATAGAATAACAGAAGCATGTAAACAGAGAAATAAATCTGTTTATATGCTTTTTTGGCTATTCAGAACTTTTTTACAAAGTTTATTTATCAGTAATGCAACAAATCCCCCTTTCACATTGGGACTAAGAGTGAAAGGAGATAAACGAGCAAGGCTCACTTCCTTTCCTAGACAGAAAGGGGGTGAGAAACATGAAACCATCTTCTTTTCAGACCACAATAGAAAATCAGTTTGACTATATCTGTAAACGTGCTATGGAAGACGAGCGAAAGAATTATATGCTTTATCTTTCAAGGATTGCAAAGCGTGAGGTGTCCTTTTCGGATGTTGGCGATTATCTTGTTAGCCAGTTTGCGACAACAGATAACTATTCAACTGACTTTCAGATTTTTACACTCAATGGGTTATCAGTAGGCGTTGAAAATGATTTGTTGAGTGAAGCATTACGTTAGTTGCCAGACAAGAAACGTGAAATTCTACTGCTGTTTTACTTTATGGACATGAGCGATTCAGAAATTGCAGACCTGTTGAAATTGAACCGTTCTACTGTCTATCGGCATAGAACCAGTGGACTAGCCTTAATTAAAAAGTTTATGGAGGAATTTGAAGAATGAAAACACAATATCCTATGATTCCCTTTCCTCTCATTGTAAAGGCAACAGATGGCGATACCGAAGCGATTAACCAGATTCTACATCATTACAGAGGGTACATAACGAAGCGTTCCCTACGACTTATGAAAGATGAATATGGCAATCAAAGTATGGTCGTTGATGAAGTCTTACGTGGAAGAATGGAAACCAGACTGATTACAAAGATTTTGTCATTTGAAATTAAGTAATATCCTCTCTCCTTTCGTGGAAGCGTGCTAAACCATTCCACGCTTCCCGAACAGGGAGGTTTGTTATTCCACCAAAGCATATTGAGCTTTCAATGTGTTTTGATAGGCTAACGAGCCATTGTTCTTTGAAAACTGAATAAAAGTAATCGAATACGTTTCGATAAGAAAAGAGCCAACGGAACTAACCGCCATGACCTATCTTATAAAGATAGCGAGCGATTCATGTTAGTGATCCGAGAAGCAATCTTTAGCAGGATTGCCTGCAACGACATTCTTATCGTGATAATGATACTCCCATACAGTCAATAGTCCGAGCGTGATAAAACCGTCGCAGGCAATGAGTATGGCTACATGAGAACCATGCAGGGGTGGAACTCCCGTGAGCTTTGCTAAAGCTGTTCGATTGCTGGTAAAACAACTTTTATGAAATCCAAATAAGTGATTTGGAAAGGAGGATTTTATGAAGCAGACTGACATTCCTATTTGGGAACGTTATACCCTAACCATTGAAGAAGCGTCAAAATATTTTCGTATTGGCGAAAACAAGCTACGACGCTTGGCAGAGGAAAATAAAAATGCAAATTGGCTGATTATGAATGGCAATCGTATTCAGATTAAACGAAAACAATTTGAAAAAATTATAGATACATTGGACGCAATCTAGCGTCGCCAAAGGGTCTTGTATATGATAAAATAGTATTAAGTCGTATCAAGGCTCTTTCCATAAAGGAAAGGAGCAAATGCCATGTCAGAAAAAAGACGTGACAATAAAGGTCGAATCTTAAAGACTGGAGAGAGCCAACGAAAAGACGGAAGATACTTATACAAATATATAGATTCATTTGGAGAACCGCAATTTGTTTACTCGTGGAAACTTGTGGCTACAGACCGAGTACCAGCAGGAAAGCGTGATTGTATCTCACTTAGAGAGAAAATCGCAGAGTTACAGAAAGACATTCATGATGGTATTGATGTTGTAGGAAAGAAAATGACACTCTGCCAGCTTTACGCAAAACAGAACGCTCAAAGACCAAAGGTTAGAAAAAACACTGAAACTGGACGCAAATATCTTATGGATATTTTGAAGAAAGACAAGTTAGGTGTAAGAAGTATTGACAGTATTAAGCCATCAGACGCTAAAGAATGGGCTATTAGAATGAGTGAAAATGGTTATGCTTATCAAACCATCAATAACTACAAACGTTCTTTAAAGGCTTCATTCTATATTGCTATACAAGATGATTGTGTTCGGAAGAATCCATTTGACTTTCAACTGAAAGCAGTTCTTGATGATGATACTGTCCCTAAGACCGTACTAACAGAAGAACAGGAAGAAAAACTGTTAGCCTTTGCAAAAGCTGATAAAACCTACAGCAAAAATTATGATGAAATTCTGATACTCTTAAAAACAGGTCTTCGTATTTCAGAGTTTGGTGGTTTGACACTTCCAGATTTAGATTTTGAGAATCGTCTTGTCAATATAGACCATCAGCTATTGAGAGATACTGAAATTGGGTACTACATTGAAACACCAAAGACCAAAAGTGGCGAACGTCAAGTTCCTATGGTTGAAGAAGCCTATCAAGCATTTAAGCGAGTGTTAGCGAATCGAAAGAATGATAAGCGTGTTGAGATTGATGGATATAGTGATTTCCTCTTTCTTAATAGAAAGAACTATCCAAAAGTGGCAAGTGATTACAACGGCATGATGAAAGGTCTTGTTAAGAAATACAATAAGTATAACGAGGATAAATTGCCACACATCACTCCACATAGTTTGCGACATACATTCTGTACCAACTATGCAAATGCAGGAATGAATCCAAAGGCATTACAGTACATTATGGGACATGCTAATATAGCCATGACGCTGAACTATTACGCACATGCAACATTCGATTCTGCAATGGCAGAAATGAAACGCTTGAATAAAGAGAAGCAACAGGAGCGTCTTGTTGCTTAGTAGTACAAATGAATTTACTACTTATTTACCACTTCTGACAGCTAAGACATGAGGAAATATGCAAAGAAACGTGAAGTATCTTCCTACAGTAAAAATACTCGAAAGCACATAGAATAAGGCTTTACGAGCATTTAAGAAAATATAAAAAGATAATTAGAAATTTATACTTTGTTTAGTCATAAAAATATTGTAATTCTCATTACTCTCTCATTAATTCTAAGTAGGATATAAACTATTATAATATGTTGAAATATAATAGGAGAGAGCTTTATGAGCGAGAATGCATACGTGTGTCCATATTGTCAGTCGGAAAATATTCAAAGTTATAATATTGCTTATGCTGGTGGCTTTTCTAATGTAAATGGTGTAACTACAGGTGTAGGTATTGGTGCTGGTGGTCGAGTAGGTGTTGGTATTGGCAATACTGTAGGAACGCAACAAACAGCACTTTCTATGATGGCAAAACCTCCGATGAAAAAATCAATTGCTACATTTATTTTAAAGTGGTGGATTGCGATTCAATTTGGTCTCGTATTATTGCTTTGGATTTCCGGTCTAAGTAAACATGAGGCTTCTCTTATCATTTATTTTGGTGCATATGCGTTGTTAATCTACAAAACATATCAACGTTATGTATGGAATAGAGACATATATCCAGGATTACGTCGCGACTGGGAGCATACATATATATGTTTACGTTGTGGGAATTCTTTTCTTTTATAATTGAAATACATCAGCATACAATATAGAGGTACGCCTATAATACTATATAGGTGTACCTTTTATTTTGTATGGATAGGATATTTGTAATGTGAAAGAGCTATTAGAACATATTGGCTTATCGTTTAAATTATATTTTCATATTCATTGTCCATACTTTCATATCGTTATATAATAATATTATCAGATTTGTATTTTTCGATATAATTATATGAAAGGAGTACATATGTCAAATTTCATCACTCCTAAAGAGTTATTAGCTTGTCTCGATGAGGTTATCATCTTAGATGCTCGAGGTTATCAAGATTATAAACAAGGTCATATTAAGGGGGCTTTTCCTGTAGATTTAGATAAGGATTTAACAGGCCCTGTAGGTGAGCATGGCGGTCGTCATCCATTACCAGATATGGAGCGTTTGGCTCATACTTTTGAGTCTTACGGGATTACTCGTGATTCCAAGGTTGTTGTATATGACTCTTGGCTTTTCTTAGCGGGACGTTTATGGTGGACGTTGCGTTACATGGGCTTAACGGATGTACGCGTATTGTCTGGTGGTGTTGAGCGTTGGGTTAAGGAAGGCCATGTTCTAACTAAAGAACCAACTCCGCTACCTACAGAACCGTCTGTTTTTAACTATGAATTGCAAACGCATATGGTTATGAGTCGTGATGAGGTACTCAAGGCTAGTGAAAGTGGTGACCATGTTATCATCGATGCTCGTGCACCGTTCCGTTACGATGGATCTCAAGTAGATACGATGGATGGCATGACTGGTCATATTCCTGGTGCTGTTAATCATTTTTATGAAAGTGGTTATACCGTAGATGGTCCTAAGTCTGTAAAAGATTTAGAAGCTCAGTATTATAATGAAATCTACCAAAATAGACCTGTAGTGACGTACTGTGGCTCAGGGGTAACCGCTTGTAATGCGCTGTTAACTATGAGCGAAGTAGGGCTTGAATCGGCTTTATATGTTGGCAGCTCTAGTGATTGGGTAACCTATGACGGTTTCCCACTTAAGACTGGTGTAGAAACATTACGATAATACAGGAGGGCAAATGAAAATTTTAAAACATCTACTAACCCTTGTTGCGTTTGGTTATTTGTGTTATCACATCTATACCTTCGGGCCCGGCATGTTTAATGTTACAGTGTTGGTAATTCTTGTTTTATCTTCCATAGCTAATTATTTCCGTGAAAAACGTGAAAGTGATCTTAAAGCAAACGAAAACGCTCGAAAGGCTCGTGCGGAAGCTAGACATGCAAAGAAACACAAACAATAGTAATGTACGACTTTTTGGCTAAACTGTATAACATATTATAATTGCTAGCATAAATAAGAATCTTTTTGAAATATAAAGAAATTGTTGAAATAGAGGCTTTCACAAACTATATTAGTATGTAAAAGCACTATTAGAATAAGGAGTAAGCATTGAAATTAATTTCTTGGAATGTAAACGGCCTTCGTGCCGCTGTAACAAAAGGATTTATGGAATCCTTTAACGAACTGGATGCGGATATTTTCTGTTTACAAGAAACAAAATTGCAACCTGATCAAATTTCTTTGGAATTGCCGGGTTATGAGCAATATTGGAATAGTGCTGTGAAAAAAGGCTATAGTGGTACGGCTGTATTCACGCGTATTAAACCGTTGTCCGTAACTAACGGTATCGGCATTGAAGAGCACGATCAAGAGGGCCGTGTTATTACTGCTGAATATGACAATTTCTATTTAGTATGCTGCTATACGCCAAATAGCCAACGTGAATTGGCTCGTCTTGAGTACCGCATGACTTGGGAAGATGCATTCCGCAACTATTTGCTTGAATTAGATAAGAAAAAACCAGTCATTCTCTGTGGAGACCTTAACGTGGCTCACCAAGAAATCGACCTTAAAAATCCTAAGACGAACCGTAAAAATGCAGGCTTCTCCGACGAAGAGCGTGCAAAAATGACCGAACTGTTAGGTGCTGGTTTCACAGATACATTCCGTCACCTGTATCCAGATGCAATTGAGGAATATAGCTGGTGGTCTTATATGGGCAAGGCTCGTGAACGAAATACGGGATGGAGAATTGACTATTTCATCACCTCTAAACGTCTTGACGACAAAATTCAAGAAGCTAAAATTCACCAACAAATCTTTGGCTCTGATCACTGCCCAGTAGAATTAGATATCGATTTATAATATATTGAAAGTATAATCTACAGCCTCATCTTAGGATGGGGCTGTTGTAATAGGTGAAAGGAGACCTTATGGCTCAAAAACAAAAGGCTGTTGTCTTATTTAGCGGTGGGGTAGATAGTACTACATGTTTAGCGCTAGCTATTGAAAGATTTGGCAAAGACAATGTAGTGCCGTTATCCATTCAATATGGTCAAAAACATAGTAAAGAACTAGAGGCTGCTGCATCTATTCTCGCTTATTATGGCATTGAAGGTAAAACGATGGATGTCACTAAATTGTTTGCCTTCAGCAATTGCTCTTTATTGACCCAATCCGCAGAGGCAATACCTCAAGGTTCATACAAGGAACAACAAGAAACAGAAGGGGAAGGTACGGTTAGCACCTATGTGCCATTTAGAAATGGTCTATTCCTATCTGCGGCGGCTTCCTTAGCCTTATCTCTAGACTGCGGCTATATCTACTATGGTGCCCATAGCGATGATGCGGCTGGTAACGCATACCCAGACTGTACAGAACACTTCTATAAATCCATGGGCGATGCTATCTTCGAAGGATCCGGCAAAGAATGCTCCTTAGAAGCACCATTCATCAACCATAACAAAGCAGACGTCGTAAAAGAAGGCCTACGACTCGGCGTACCATACCACCTAACATGGTCCTGCTACGAAGGCGGCGACAAACCATGCGGACACTGCGGCACCTGTATCGACAGAGCCGAAGCATTCCGCGCTAACGGCGTCGAAGACCCAGCTCTGTAGGCAGGTCGAGGCCCTAGGCCGATGACCGTATAGCCAGTGGAGCGATGAGGAAAGGTATCTCCTGCCACCCCGTCCTTACCAACTTAACACTAATAGTAGATTTACATATAAGTCCGCCTACAACAAAATTGATTGCGAAAATATTAGATATATGCTAATATTAGTACTGCCTAAAGGCGACAACTAAATAAGACAGTTTGAAACCATCCTGTCTCTAAACAAAACTACGGAAATTCATAAGCATTTATAGCATGGTAGTTTTGCCATGCTTTTTTTATTTGAGGAGGTGAGTGTTATGATTACTACACGTAAATTGACTATTTCTGCCATGGTTGTGGCATTGTACATCGTTGTACTATATTTAACGCAAAGCGTTTCTTTCGGAGCGTACCAAATTCGTATAGCAACATCATTATATGCACTTGCTTATGCCTTTCCGTTTTTGGTAATTCCAATGGGGATTGGTAACCTCATTTCTAACTTCCTATTCGGTGGTCTTGGTATCCTCGATATGATGGGAGGTTTTGGCGTTGGTATTTTAACAACAGGTATAATCGTAGGTATGCGTAAGCTTGGCCTTAGCGCTTGGTGGGCGATTCTACCGATTATCTTTGTTCCAGCATTATGTGTACCGTTATGGCTTAGCCCATTACTTGGCCTTCCATACTGGCCATTGGTATTGAACCTCATCGTAGGTCAAACAATTCCAGCAGTGCTTGGCTCTGTTTTGGTGAAAGCATTGATCAGCCGTCCTAGCATGGCTGCTTTATTAGGTGCTTTCAAATAAAAAGTACATAGGTAAATAAAAAGGCGTAAGCTCGATGTGAGTGATATGTACCCATTTTCCTGGACACATATTATTTACTAGCCTAAACACATGGATGCTTCCCTGTATTTCACAGGGGGCATCCATTTTGTTTTTGCTTGAATCCTTTTGTTATTGTAATAGTTAATGTATTCTTCTATCGCTGCTGCAAAAGCATTAAAAGATGAATATTCTCTCTCAAAACCATAATATATTTCCGTTTTCAATCTACCAAAAAAGGTTTCCATCACAGAGTTATCATAACAATTTCCTTTTCGAGACATAGATTGAATAATACCATGCTCTTTGAGTGTTCTCCTAAAGTACTTATGTTGGTATTGCCATCCTTGATCAGAATGGAGGATTAATCCTGAAAGATTAGTAAACTTCTTGAATGCCTTCTCTAACATACGAGAAATTTGTTCTAAGTTAGGACTTAATGCTAAGTCATAAGCAACAATCTCATTCGTATTCATATCTAAAATAGGCGACAAATAGCATTTTCCCCATGAGAAATTAAATTGAGACACATCAGTAGTCCATTTTTGTAATGGTGCAGTTGTACTAAAATCTCTATTGACGATATTTTCTGCTACCTTACCGACTTTCCCTTTGTAAGAGTGGTACTTTTCTTTCGGTCGCTTTCCTGCGAGCCCCATAATATGCATAAGTCTTTGCACTCGTTTATGATTGACTACAAAGCCTCGATTAAGAAGCTCTTGATATACACGGCGTACACCATACCGGCCTTTATGTTCTGTAAAAATCTTTTGAATTTCATCTTTTAGCTCTGTATTTCTTTTATCTACAAGATCTACTTTAGTAAGTTCAAAATAATAGGTAGATTTGGACATTGGCATAGCTTTCAAAAGATGTTTTAGTTGATAGCCTTGTTGGTGGAGCGTTTTGATAATCGCTGCTTTTTCGCCTTGAGTCGCGCAGCCTCTTTTTCTTCTCTCAAGGCAATCTCTTTTTTTATGACTTCATTTTCAGCTTTAATATAAGCAATTTCAGCTCGTAAGCGAATAAGTTCCTCATATTCACTCTCTTTGAGCTCTCGAGGTGAGATAGTCTTAGGTACTTTCATTTTGCAATCCTTTGGTGATCGTCCTTTAGGTTTATTAATAAGACCATTGTATCCCAAAGTTTTGTATTTATGAACCCATTGATACAGTTGGCCAGTATTAATTCCAGCCCTAATAGATACAGAGCGGATAGATTCTCCAAATAATACTTGGCATACTAACTCATATTTCTTCTCTGGAGACCAACATCGCTTATCTGGATTATGCTTATTGATTTCTGGGCCATTAAACTCTTCCTGTTTAGCCCATTTTATTATTTGTTCGTGAAAAGTATGAGTCAATACTCCAGTTGGCGTCTCTGGCCATTCACCTTGATTAAATAATTCAATTGCTTTTCTTTTAAATTCATAACTATATCTCATGAAAATACCCCCTTTACTGGTTGTCCAGTAAAGGGGGTACATATCAGAGCTTACGCCTTTCTTATGGCTAAATGTTATGGAGGTTGAAGGTATTAGCAGTTGTAGCCGCGCCATTTAGTTTCTACTACGAGGCGTTCAAGGGCAACCATGTACGCTGCTTGACGAGGAGGTACATTGTATTTATGTTGCATTTCCCAAACTGCTTCAAAGCTATTTTGCATATTTTTAGTTAACCGTTCATTAACTTCTTCTTCAGTCCAGTAGAAGCTTGCTTTGTTTTGTACCCATTCATAGTAAGATACAACTACGCCGCCGCCGTTTGCAAGAACGTCAGGAATGATGTCGATACCTTTTTCATAGAAGTATTTATCTGCATCATTAGTAGTAGGGCCATTAGCACCTTCCAAGATGATTTTAGCTTGGATGTTTCCCATGTTGTCTTTGTTCAATTGGTTTTCAAGAGCTGCCATGTACAATACATCAACTGGTTGAGCCAATAATTCTTGGGCACCAATTGTAGTCATACCTGGTTCGCTGTAACCTTCAAGGGAACGACCATGGGAGTTAGCATATTCGTATGCTTTTTCCACATCAATACCGTTAGGGTTGTAGATGTTAACGCTTACGTCGCCGATAGCAACAACTTTAGCGCCTGCTTGCGCAATGAGGCGAGCACCTACGGAACCTACGTTACCGAAGCCTTGAACTGCTACAGTAAGGTTTTTGATGTCTAAGTTTTTCTTAGCTAAGTAACTTTGTAATGCGATGAGACAGCCGCGACCAGTCGCTTCATTACGACCTAAGGATCCGCCTACTTCAATAGGTTTACCAGTAACGATACCAGGGCTCCATTCGCCTTTTAATGTGCTGTATTCATCAGCAATCCAGCTCATGATTTGGGCGTTTGTATTTACGTCTGGTGCAGGCACGTCAGTATTTACGCCAATGATAGGAGCAATACGACGTACAAAGTTACGAGTTAAGCGTTCTAATTCGCGAGGGTTCAATGTTTTAGGATCAACTTTGATACCGCCTTTACCACCGCCATAAGGAATGTTAGCGATAGCATTTTTAATAGTCATCCAAGCTGCCAATGCACGAACTTCGTTTTCGTCGGAGTCAGGATGGAAGCGAAGACCACCTTTAGCGCTACCACGTAATGTGGAGTGTTGGCAACGGTAACCTTCGTATACGCGAACTTCACCATTGTCTAGTTGAAGAGGTACAGCTACTTTTAGTTCTCGTTCAGGATGACGTAATACTTCGTACTCACTACGAGAATAACCGAGTTTTTCTGCTGCTACATCTAACGTATTTAGCATGTTTTCATAAGGATTATAACCACTCATAATAACCTCCTGTATATAAGAGTAAATTAAGTTTTGCTAATTTTAGACATACTGTAGTATTCGACGTTGTATACATAATACCCTTTATAATTTTATAACTATATTCTATAGTTTTTAATGCTTGAAAAGTGTATAGAATATAGATATTTACTGTGATTATAGTCACTCCTGGAGTTAGATATAAATCGTAGTTTTTACAGTATAAATGGATACTTTTACAAAAATAAAAAGAGACCGATGAAATATACTTTCACCGATCTCTAAAGAGAATATATTTTATTTTTCCATTGTAGCTTCCACTGGAGTAGGAGGTACAGAAGAGTCTGTAGTTTGACCGTCACCCCACCATACGATACCGTATGTATGATTAAGAACAGAACGGTTAAATACAGGTGTTTCGATGCCTGCCTTGCGTTGTTTGATATAGTCATCAAGAGCAAGACCTGCAGTACGTCCCATACGTACGATGGAACTAATATTAGTTAATACTAAGAAGGCCATGAATAAATCGGCTAAATTCCATACTAAATCAAGGGAGGCAATGGAGCCTACGAATGTCATGATTATTACACCAATACGGAATAAATGAAGATAGAATTTCTTCTCTGTTAAGTGGCTAATATTAATTTCACCGTAGTAATAGTTACCAATTAAGGAACTGAAGGAGAACATTACGATAAAGATTGCTACCGCTGTTGGTGCCCAAGAACCAAGTTGTTGTTCGAGGTTATGTTGTACTAGAGCAACACCAGTTAAACCTGTTGTGCTATAGTCGCCAACCATGAGTACAATGAATGCTGAAGCTGTACAAATGATAAATGTATCAAGGAATACACCGAATGCTTGTACAAGACCTTGTTCAACAGGATGGTTAACAGCCGCAGTAGCCGCTGCATTAGGCACAGAACCTTCACCGGCTTCGTTGGAGAATAGACCACGTTTAATACCATTCATTACAGTAGCACCTAATAAGCCACCACCTGCTGCTACTGGTTCAAAAGCAGAGGAGATAATAGTATAGATTACATGTGGGAATTGAGTGATATTCATAATGACTACGAATAATGCAGTAGCAATATATAAAACCGCCATGATAGGAACGATGATTTCAGATGCTTTTGCAACGCGATGAATACCACCAAAAATAATGAGGCCAAGAAGTATTGCTACTACAGCGCCTGTATAGGATACATCAAAGTTGAATACTTGAAGAGATGCAGCTAATGTATTAGCTTGTACAGAGTTGTAAATCCAACCGTATGTAATACTGATCAAAATTGCAAATAAAACAGATAATGCTTTGTTGTTTAAGCCATAGCGAATATAGTATGCTGGGCCGCCGTAAAAGCCGCCTTTAGCAACAGGTTCTTTGTAGATTTGTGCTAATGTAGATTCGATGAAACCTGTAGCAGCACCAATAAGAGCGATAACCCACATCCAGAAAATAGCACCAGGACCACCGAGTACAACAGCAATCGCAATACCTGCGATATTACCAACACCTACACGAGATGCGGTACTAACACAGAATGCTTGGAATGAGGATACATGATTTTTTTCTGTAGAACTACCTGCACCATTGATTACGAGGCGAACCATTTCTTTGATCATACGAATTTGTACAAAATTCGTTGTCATCGTAAAGAAGAGACCTGCGCCGATGAGGATAAAGATGATGAAATAACTCCATAAATAGCCATTAATGGTAGAAATAGCATCATTGAGCATTGCTTCCATAAAAACGCTCCTTTCTCATAAAAAGAATTCTTATAATTATTAATAATATTGTATCAATTTCTATAGACTATGTAAAACAAAATCCCTCACAAGAGTGAAGGATTTTATTAATAGTTTATTATTGTATAGCAACTAAGATGTTTCTTTAAGCTTTAGTGAATTCCGGTGATTCCTCCATGCCTTGTAATAAGGTTTGTTCGGAATGTTCCATGTGAATTCTTGCCAACTTACGAGCTTGAGTAGCATTATGTGAAGCAATGGCCTCCACCAATTGACGGTGCTCTTCCCATGTCTTTCTTAGTCGGCCCGGTTGATTCATAGAGAAGCTACGGAATCGATAGGTTTGCTCCCGCAAGTTGTGTACGATATCTGCTAAACGTTCGTTACGAGATGCACGATATAGTACTTCATGGAATTCTACGTCTGCTGTTACGACGGACTCCATATCTTTATTCTCCATATGGTCGCCGATCGCTACGAGCATTCGTTCTAGTGTTTCGATTTCCTCTTCGGTTATGCGTTCGGCAGCAAGGCCTGCTGCGAGCTCTTCCAGAGCAGATCGAATTTCGAATACTTGAGTAATATCCTTTAACGATATATTGGCTACATATGTACCACGGCGAGGAACCATGACAACAAAACCTTCGAGCTCAAGCTTACGAATGGCTTCGCGAATTGGTGTACGGCTCACACCGAGTTCTTCAGCTAGAGGAATTTCCATAAGGCGTTCGCCCGGTTTTAACACGCCGTCTTGAATGGCTTGACGTAATGTTTCACTTACGACTTCGCGTAGAGGTTTATACGCATCTAAGCGTATTGGTTGTAACCGTTTTGTCATGGTAAGTCCTCCTGTGTACATGTTTTTGTAATGAGCGATAGCCAATCATGGCCTGCCGCTTTGATCTCTTCTTGCAGTTGTAATGCTTCCATTGGTTTATCCAGCAATACCACCATTGTAGGACCACTACCGGTCATAATCGTTGGATATCCACGACTAGTGAAGAATTCTTTACAAATGACAAGTTCTTCATGGTCAGGGAAGAGTAGTTCTTCAAATGTATTAGCACTAGTAAGGAATGCTGATTTTAAGTCATTATTTTCTAGGTGTTGTTGGACTGTATCGATGGTTTGTTTTGTTGCTACGGACTTATTCGTGAAGCGACCATAAGCAGCTGCAGTTGATACAGAAACCTTTGGCTTTACTAGTAATAACCAGTGTGGATCTGGAGATTTTCCGTACGTTAATATTTCACCACGCCCCGTGCCACGTGCTGTACCACCTTGCAATAGGAATGGCACATCGGATCCAAGAGTAGCACCGATTTGTAAAAGTTCCTCTTGGGTGAGTCGTAAGTCCCAGAATCGATTGAGACCTACTAACATAGCAGCCGCATCAGCACTACCACCGCCAAGACCGGCTTGAATAGGTACCCGTTTTAATAGGTGAATGGCAGCTCCCGCTTTGCAACCGGTATAAGCTTGTATTGCCCGTAATGCTTTGAGGGCAAGATTTTCTTCACCATAAGTAACTAATTTTTGCATATACTCAGGTAATTCTGGAGCGCCACCAGAGAAAACTACGGAATGATGCTTCGCAAAATAAATGGAGTCGCTAAGGCGAATGGATTGGAAGATAGAGTCGATATCGTGATATCCGTCTTCACGCTTGCCCGTAATGGCAAGGCCAATATTGATTTTACTGCAACCGAGTTGCTCAAAACTTTTACTCATGATAGCCTCGTTTGTAACATACAGAATATATGCAATTTATATGTTTATTTTATACTCTTATAAAGTGATTGAAAATAACCATTAAGTGGTTTATGATGAATTTGTATACGCATATTGTTTTATTACTAAATGTATTGTAAATAGCGTATGTTTTAGTTAGTTCATTATAGAATATTTATAGTGAAATGGCAATTTGGAGGAAGCTATGTTCGCTAAGTATAAAAGTGTTATCTATGAAAGCCTTATGGTCATTCTTGGATGTGCCATATTTGGTGCCGGCCTTGATGCCTTTGTATTGCCACACAAATTGGTGAGTACTGGTATTAGTGGGGTAGGCTTGATTTTGTATTATTTAACAGGCTTATCCGTTGGTTCTTGGAATATGATTTTAAATATTCCTATATTCTGGGCTGCTTGGAAGTGGCTAGGCACCCGTGTTGTTATCAAAACCTTGTATGGCACATTGATGCTGTCTTGGATGGTTGATTTATTTAACTTCTTGCAATATGACATGATTATTAAGGATCCTTTATTGAGTTCCATGATGGCTGGTATTACTACTGGTGTAGGTCTTGGCATTGTATACCGTGTAGGCGGTAACACAGGTGGGCTTGATCCTATTGCACTCATTGTACGCAAATATTATGGACTTCAAATGGGGTCCATTAATAGTGCCATAAACTGTGCCATCCTTGTTGCCGCAATTGGTGTTGTTGGCCTTGAAGCCGTAGCGGTCACACTTATTAGTGTTTATGTGTATACCATCATTACGAATAAGGTAGTTATCGGGTTTAATCAACGAAAGGTAGCTTTCATCATTACCTATCGTACCGATGATGTCTGCGAATGCATCATCAAAAAGGTTGGTCGTGGAGCCACTATTATTAATGGTGTGGGTGCCTATACACGGACGCCGAAGCAAATCGTTATGGTAGCCGTTAATCTCTTGCAAGTAAATAAATTAAAAGAGGTTATTCAAGAGGCCGATCCTAATGTATTTATCTTGATAACCGATGCGCAAGAGGTTATTGGTCAAGGCTTTACGCAGCCTATTATACCGACTGAAGTATGTGAACAGTTGAAAGATAAGAGTACTACACAAGAGGACAATACAGAGATTGTACACAATCAATAAGTAAGTATTTGTCATCTCATCTTAATCATGTGTAAATATAATATTTTATGAATGATATATACAGTTGAGATTAGGAGGTTCCTATGGCTCATAAATTAGCAGGTATGCCTGTACAAGAACAAGATATTATTGATGTGCAAACATTGGTGGATGCATATTTTGATAATGCACCGGATGTAACGGATCCGACACAACTCGTATCCTTTGGTACATCTGGTCATCGTGGTACCTCGTTGAATGGTACCTTTACAGATTTACATGTAGCAGCTATTACGCAGGCTATCTGTGATGGTCGTGGACAATTTGGTGCGACAGGTCCTATTTTTGTGGGCCAAGATACACATGCTTTATCTCAGCCTGCATTAGTAACAGTGCTTGAGGTCCTTGCCGGTAATGGCGTGGTTGCAATGGTTGATGCGGATATGGACTTTGTGCCTACACCGTCAGTGTCTCGTGCTATCATTCGGTATAATGAAAGTCATTTTGATAAGGCGGATGGTATTGTTATTACACCATCTCATAACCCGCCAGATAATGGGGGTATTAAGTATAATGCTACCAATGGTGGCCCTGCAGATACGTTAATAACGAAATGGATTGAAACTCGCGCCAATGAGTACGTTCGTGCTTATTGTGAATTAGAAGGGCTCAAACGCATTAGTGTTGATAATATTGAACCAGATCAACAAGTTCCGTATGACTACAAGGGGTTATATGTGGAAGAGTTATCTTCTATCATTAATATGGAGGCTCTTCAAAGTGCTAAGCCTAAGGTTCTTGTCAATGCATTAGGTGGTAGTGGTCTCGGTTATTGGCGGGCCATTAAAGAACGATATAATCTCAATATGGATATCATAAATGATGAGTACGATCCAACCTTTAGCTTTATGACTTATGACCATGATGGTAAGGTGCGTATGGATTGTTCCTCTGAATATGCGATGGCGGATGTAATTAAACAAATTGGCAATTATGATCTCGCTGTTGGCAATGATCCTGATTATGATCGCTATGGTATCGTTACTGCAGAGGGTCTTGCTTCTCCAAATGCGTTCCTTACGGTTGCTGCAGATTATTTGTTTACGACCCGTGGTTGGACTGATAAAGGGGTAGGGAAAACAGTTGTTTGTACTACGATGATTGATAAATGGGCAGCCCTTAAAGAGGTGCCTGTTTATGAGGTTCCAGTAGGTTTTAAATATTTTAGCTCCTTATTATTTGATGGTGAGATTGGTATCGGTGGGGAAGAATCTGCTGGTGCATCGTTCCTCAAAAAGGATGGCACCGTATGGACTACTGATAAAGACGGCATGGTAATGGCTTTATTGGCGATGGAAATATATGCCGTAATGGGAGCCACTGTTGATAGATTGTATAACAATATTGTTGAAGGTTGTGGAGATCCTCGCTTTGGTCGTATTGATGCGGCGTGCACAAAGGCGGCAAAGGCTAAGTTGAAGCAGTTGAATGCAAGCTCCATTACCGCTACTGAGGTAGACGGAAATCCTATTACTAATATACGTACTACTTCCTTGTATAAGGATATGCCAATCGATGGTGTTCGTGTAGAAACGGAAACAGGTTGGTTTGTAGCGCGTCCGTCTGGCACAGAAGATTTGTATAAAATCTATGGTGAAAGCTATAAAGGGGATAAAGGTTTAGTTGCGTTATTGACAGCAGGAGAGGCTATTGTAACGGCTGCATTATCCGACGAAGTATAAAATACCGTCTTCGGGTGAAAACTCATGAAGATTTCACCGTAGAAAAGTAATAAATATGATATAATATATTAATATAGTTTATTGAATACCCTATGGGGGTTAAATAGTTTGTAGTGCTCAGAAAAGGTGATGTTATGAAATTAGTTGTTACCGTTGTCGGCGTTGACCGCGTTGGTATCATTGCTGGGGTTAGTACAGTACTTGCTAATCACGGTGTAAATATTATGTCTATTAATCAAACCATTCTTGACGGCGTTTTCAATATGATTATGATGTGTGAAACAAAGTCTGAAGATATAAAAGATTTGACCTCCATTCAAGAGGCTTTAACTACACTTGGTAAAGAACTTGGTGTTGAAATCCGTGCACAACATGCTGATATTTTCTTAAGCATGCATCGTGTAGGATAGGAGGCACTATGTTATCTATCGACAATATTTTAGAAACGAATCAGATGATTCATGACAACAAGCTTGATGTTCGTACTATTACGATGGGCATTAGCTTGCTAGAATGCGCATCTAGTTCTGGTAAAGAACTATGTGATCGCATTTATGATCGCATTACAAAAGAAGCTGAACATCTTGTGTCCACTGGTGAGGATATTGAGCGCGAGTTTGGTATTCCTATCATTAATAAACGCATCTCTGTAACGCCTATCTCTCTTGTTGCAGGTGGTAGTGATTTAACATCCTATGTACCAATTGCAGAAGCGATGGACCGTGCTGCTAAAACAGTAGGTGTTAACTTTATCGGTGGTTACTCCGCTCTTGTAACAAAAGGTGCTACACGAGCTGATCGCATTTTGATTGATTCTATCCCAGAAGCATTGGCAACTACAGATATCGTATGTAGCTCTGTAGGTGTTGGTTCTACTAAAACTGGTATCAACATGGACGCAGTTCGCGACATGGGGATTATCGTTAAGAAAACGGCAGAACTTACAAAGGATAATGATGCTCTTGGCTGTGCTAAGCTCGTTATTTTCTGTAATCCTGTAGAGGATAATCCATTCATGGCAGGTGCTTTCTTTGGGGTCACTGAAGGTGATAGTGCTATTTCTGTAGGCGTATCTGGTCCAGGCGTTGTAAAACACGCACTTGAGTCTGTGCGTGGTCAGTCCTTTGACGTTGTAGCAGAAACGATTAAACGTACTGCTTTCAAAATTACTCGTGTAGGCCAATTAGTAGCACAAGAGGCATCTCGTCGTCTTGGTAAACCATTCGGCATTATCGATTTGTCCTTGGCGCCAACACCAGCGGTAGGCGATTCTGTTGCTCACGTTCTTGAAGAAATGGGCTTATCATCTTGTGGTTGTCATGGTACGACTGCGGCACTTGCATTACTTAATGATGCGGTGAAAAAAGGTGGTCTTATGGCATCCTCTCACGTAGGCGGCCTCAGTGGTGCATTTATTCCAGTGTCTGAAGATGCTGGTATGATTGATGCCGTATCTTGTGGCAGTTTATCCCTCGATAAATTAGAGGCTATGACATGCGTATGTTCTGTTGGCCTTGACATGATTGCTATTCCTGGAGACACAACAGCGGATACAATTTCTGCAATTATTGCTGATGAATCTGCTATTGGTATGATTAATAATAAGACAACTGCGGTTCGTGTAATTCCTGTACCTGGCAAAACCGTAGGTGAGGTTGTTGAATTTGGTGGCCTTTTAGGTTACGCTCCAATTATTGAAGTGAGTCCATATAGTGCAGCTGAGTTCATCGCCCGTGGTGGTCGTATTCCTGCACCTATTCGTAGCTTAACGAACTAATATTGTTTTAACCCAGTTGTTGGAGGTGTCTTATGAGTGATTATGTGCTCGATTATGTATGGGCCTTTGCTCTGGCGCTCGTCATAACCTTTGCACTTACCCCTTTGGTGAAACGCTTTGCCGTTGCTGTTGGGGCAATAGATAAACCTGATGCCCGCAAGGTACATCATGGTGCTATTCCACGACTTGGTGGGTTAGCAATCTTTCTCGGTTATGTCGGGTCGGTCCTCTTTAATGGATCTATCCCACATGACCATAAACTATTTGGCTTTGTACTTGGTACAGTTATTCTTGTGCTCGTTGGCATTTGGGATGATATTAAACAGATTGAGCCAAAGACTAAGTTAATGGGCCAAATCATAGCAGCTGCAATTTTGGTGGCTTATGATATTCGGGTGGACTTTATCAACCTTCCTTGGGGTGGTGTAGTGTACCTTAAATATTGGGCTGCTCCATTGACTATTTTCTGGATCGTAGGATTTACGAATATCGTAAATCTTATCGATGGCCTTGATGGCTTGGCAGCAGGGATTTCCTTCATTGCTTGTATTGCTGTTTGCGCTATGACATTACAACTTGGCCAAACTGACTTAGCATGTATATCTCTTGCACTGGCAGGTGCAACAGTAGGGTTCTTGCGGTATAACTTTAACCCAGCGAAAATTTTCATGGGTGATACGGGTTCTATGCTCCTCGGTTATACTTTAGCAGCTATTTCTGTAATGGGTGCTGTTAAAACGGCAGCTACTATTGCATTGGTAGTTCCTGCAATCGTACTTGGCTTACCAATTCTCGATACATTATTTGCTATCGTACGCCGTAAAATCAGCGGTCGTCCGATTTTCAAGCCTGATAAAGGCCATGTGCATCATCGTTTGTTAGCACAAGGCTTATCTCAAAAGCAAGCGGTGCTAATGATGTATGCCGTAACAGCTCTCTTTGGTGGCGTATCCGTCATCGTAGCAGAGGTCAATGCTTGGATTGGTATCGCATTAGTACTCGTTATCTTCTTAGGTAGTATTTATGTGGCTCGTCGCCTTGGTGTTATTACTCACAGTGATGCGGCAGGTCATCCACTACCACGTCCTACAATTGAACGCAGCGATTCAGATGAAACTATTTCCTTTGATCGTGAAGAATTGGCAAAAGCTTTAGAGGAATCCGAGGATTCCCATAAGAAATAACCATATGTGGGGCGCACGGCGCCCCATTTTTTCTATCCTACTATGTTGGAGGCAACTATGTTAAAAGTTATGACAATCTTTGGTACAAGACCTGAAGCTATCAAGATGGCTCCTCTTGTAAAAGCACTAGAAGCAGCACCAGATATGGAGCCGATTGTAACCGTTACGGCACAACATCGCGATATGCTCGATCAAGTACTAAACTTGTTCAATATTACCCCTGATTACGACTTAAATATTATGAGCCAAGGCCAAACATTGTACGATGTAACAAATCGTGCATTGATGGGCCTTAAAGATGTATTAGAAGAAGCTAAACCTGATGTAGTTCTTGTACATGGTGATACAACAACAACCTTTGCAGGTGCTTTGGCGTCCTTCTATCAAGAAATTCCTGTAGGTCACGTAGAGGCAGGTCTTCGTACTGGAGATATTTATTCTCCGTTCCCAGAGGAAATGAATCGTAAATTGACTGGCTCTATTGCAACCTATCATTTTGCACCAACAGCTAGTTCTGAAAGCAATCTTAAGAAAGAAAATATCAATACAGATCATCTATATGTAACAGGTAATACTGTTATCGATGCCCTTGATACAACAGTGCAAGATAATTATGTTTTTGATGATGCTGCTATCAATGCATTGGATCCTGAAAAACGTACAGTTCTTGTTACTACACATCGACGTGAAAACTTGGGTGAACCTATGCGCCACGTGTACCAAGCTATTCGCGATTTAATTAATGAATTTGAAGATATTCAAGTGGTCTTCCCTGTACATAAGAATCCTAAGGTTCGCCAAGTTGTACAAGAGGAACTTGGTTCTGTAGAACGTGTTACCTTAATTGATCCGCTTGATTATGAACCATTTGCGAACTTAATGGCTAAATCTTATTTGATTCTTACTGACTCTGGTGGGATTCAAGAGGAAGCACCAGCCCTTGGTAAACCGGTTCTCGTATTGCGGGATACCACAGAACGCCCTGAAGCTGTTGAAGCTGGTACGGTTCGCCTAGTAGGTACTGATAAAGATGCAGTACACGCAGCGGCTCATGAATTGTTGAGCAATGCAGCAGCTTATAAATTGATGTCGAATTCCGTTAACCCTTATGGTGACGGCAAAGCATCTGAACGCATTATTCAAGCGTTGCGCCATGAGTTCTTAGGCGATCCTAATCGTCCTGAACGGTTTGGTAAATAATATGGATAAGGACCTTGTGAAAGCCCTCGCCATGGCAACATCGGCGGGGCTCACACTCGTTTTCTGTATAGGTGGTTTCATTTGGATTGGATATACACTGGATGGTTGGTTTAGAACTGAACCGTTATGTATGATTGTATTTGGTCTTATTGGAGCTATAACAGGTTTTTATATGTTATATAAACAAGTTAAGTAGTGAGGTATATATGAATCAATATATTAAATTCATAGTGCGTGTGCTACTAACTTGTTTTTTTATTGCCTTTTTAGGCGGTATAATACAAGTTTTATGTGGCCTAGAACAGTATCTATGGGGATGGTTTTGGGGGATTTTTATAATGGTACTCTACTTGCTAAGTTTAGCTTTGCATGGTCAATCCATTGTATCAGGGGATCCTTACAAAGCCGTTCGTAAAGCTCGTAGACAGATGATTTGGCGCCTTATGTTAGTAGGCTCATTAGTAGTCTTAGGATTAAAGATTCCCGGCATAGAGGCTATTAGCATGTTTGTTGGTGTCGCACTTATTCAGCCCGCATTATATGTTGTTTACTGGTGGCTTAGTCGACATTTCTAAGCTTATGATGTGTTAAATTATAGATACATTCCAATAATGCATTATACACAATACATTCATGAGAAATTAGAATTGTTTACCTTTCAAGTGTTGATTATATATCTATAACGATGTATGATGATACATATATATTATATTTATATTTATTGTAAGTATATTAGTTTTTTATTATGTCTATGGAAGGGGTTGAGAACGTGGAATTACATGCGGGACACCATGAAGTCGTGCAGTGGTTAGGGTTGACATTTAATTTGGATACTCTAATTGCTACATGGGTTACTATGGCTATTGTAATACTGATAACAGTACTAGCCACCCGGGGACGAAAATTGGTGCCTGTAGGCTTGCAAAATATAGTTGAATCTATATTGGAAGGCTTAGAGGGGCAATTAGCTCCGAACTTAGGTCGTCATTGGCCGATGGTGAGTTCCTTGTTATTTACGTTTTTCTTATTTATTTTTGTAGGAAATGAATTAGGTTTAATGCCTACGCTTAAGGCTTTAACATCACCGACATCCGATATTAATACTACTGTTGCATTAGCTCTATGTAGCACATTGGTAGTATGGGTTATGGGGATTAAAGTTAAAGGCTTATCCTATTTCAAGCATTTCGTACGACCTTATAAGGCTTTGCTAATACTGAATATCTTTGAAGAGATTGCTAGACCTGTTACACTTGCCTTCCGTCTATTTGGTAATATCGTAGCTGGTGAAATTCTGTTAGAAGTATTGTACAATTTGCCTTGGTTTGTACCGGTACCATGGGTATGGATTGCTTTTAGTTTATTTATTGGTATTATTCAAGCCTTTATTTTTACCGTTCTTACTGCCTCCTACTTGGGGATGGCTCTTAGTGAGGAACATTAATTTTTTACGGAGGATATATTATGGAAGCTCAAGGTTTATTCGCATTAGCAGCAGCAATCGCAGTAGGTTGTGGTGCCATTGGTGCAGGTATCGGTGACGGTCTTGTATCTAGCAAAGTAATTGAAGGTATTACGCGTCAACCTGAATTGCGTGGTCAATTGATGTCTACTATGTTCGTAGCGATTGGCTTGATCGAAGCGATGCCTATCATCGGTGTAGTAGTAGCATTTATTTTGTTATTCAGATAATAACGAGGAGGAATAACCTTGGTTGACTTAAGCCTTGGAACGATTCTTGCTCAAATGTTGAACTTTTTTATATTAGTTTGGCTATTAGCTCGTTTTGCATATAAACCATTATTGGCTATGATGACAGAACGTAAAGAACGTATTGCTAAAGACTTAGAAGCTGCAGAAAAAGCTCGCGTAGAGGCAGAGGGCTTTAAAGCTGATTATGCTGCTCAAATTGCTAAAGCACGTCAAGAAGCACAACAAATTGTTGAAAAAGCAGTTCAAGAAGCAGAAAATACAACACGCGAACAATTAGCGACAGCACGCGAACAAATTGAACAAGAAAAAAATCGTGCTCGCCAAGATATTGCAATCGAACGTGATCGTGCTATGAATAGTTTACGCAATGAAGTTGTTTCTTTGTCTGTAGCTATGGCTGGTAAAGTTGTTGCTAAAGATATGAACAGCGAAACTAATACAAAATTGATCGAAGACGCTATTCGTCAACTTGATAGTAAAACGATAGGGTTGTGATACGATGAGCATAGAAATTGTAGCAGATAAATATAGTTCGGCTATGTTTGAATTAGCTCAAGAACAAAATAAGTTGGAACTCATGGAGGAGCAATTAGGTTATGTAGCATCCGTAATGGTTGATCAACCTGAGTTGCGTTCCTTTCTAGAGAATCCAATCGTTACAGAAGATGCAAAGATTAAGCTTATTGGTAAAATTTTTGACTCTAGTATCGATAAAGTTGCTCTACACTTTATTTATGTGATGATTAAGCGCGGTCGTTATCGCTATATAGCATCGACTATCGAAGCGTTTATTAAGAAATCACGTGCAGCACGTGGTATTTTGGAAGCTACTGTAACAGTAGCTGAACCAATTACAGCTGATGTAGAAGCATCTGTACAAGCTAAACTAAGAGAAGTAACAGGAAAAGATGTCATCTTATCTGTGCGTCAAGATCCATCCATTATGGGTGGTATCGTTATCCAAGTAGGGGATAAACGCATCGATGGCTCTGTAGCTCGCCGTTTAGAGGAATTAGAAAAATCTTTATTAAGAACGAACTCTATTAGATAGGGGTGAATGGGTATATATGAAAATGAAGCCTGAAGAAATCACTGCTATAATTAAACAGCAGATTCAGGACTATGATGTTGACCTCAATGTCGATGACGTAGGTACTGTTCTTGACGTAGGGGATGGCATCGCCCATATTTATGGTCTTGAAAGAGCCATGGCTGGTGAGTTGTTAGAGTTACCACACGGCGTATATGGCTTGGTTTTGAACTTAGAATTAGATAATGTTGGTGCCGTACTATTAGGTGACGACTTCTTGATTAAAGAAGGCGATGAAGTACGCCGTACTGGTAAAATTATGGACGTACCAGTAGGTGATGCTCTTATTGGTCGTGTAGTAAATCCATTGGGGCAGCCTATCGATGGCAAGGGTGCTATTCAAGCGACTGAACGTCGTCCTGTAGAACATCCAGCGCCTGGTATTGCGGATCGTCAATCTGTAAACGAACCATTGCAAACAGGTTTGAAAGCTATCGATGCGATGGTGCCAATTGGCCGTGGCCAACGTGAGCTTATCATTGGTGACCGTGGTACAGGTAAAACTGCAATTGCTCTTGATACAATTATCAATCAAAAAGGTAAAGATGTAATTTGTATCTATGTAGCAATTGGTCAAAAAGAATCTACCGTAGCTCGTGTAGTACAAAAATTGGAAGAAACAGGTGCGTTGGAGTATACAATCGTCGTTTCTGCTAGTGCTTCTACAGGGGCTCCACTACAATACATCGCTCCGTATGCAGGTGTTGCTATGGGTGAATACTTCATGTACAAAGGCAAACATGTACTTTGTGTATATGATGACTTAACTAAGCAAGCGGCTGCTTACCGTGCTATGTCTTTATTATTACGCCGTCCACCAGGGCGTGAAGCGTATCCAGGCGACGTATTCTACTTACACAGCCGTCTATTAGAACGTGCTGCGAAACTTTCACCAGAACTTGGTGGTGGTTCCATTACTGCGTTGCCAATCATTGAAACACAAGCAGGTGACGTATCTGCATACATCCCAACAAACGTAATTTCCATTACTGATGGTCAAATTTTCTTGGGTACAGATATGTTCTACTCTGGCATCCGCCCAGCGGTTGATGTAGGTTTGTCCGTATCCCGTGTAGGTGGTAGTGCGCAAACTAAAGCGATGAAACAAGTAGCAGGCCAATTGCGTTTGGACCTTGCTCAATATCGTGAGTTAGCTGCCTTCGCTCAGTTCGGTTCCGATCTTGATGCGGCTACTAAAGCACAATTAGACCGTGGTGAACGTTTGACTGAAATGTTAAAACAAGGTCAATATGAACCTATGAGCGTAGCAGAAATGGTTATTAATCTTTACGCTGGTACAAAAGGGTATTTAGCAAGTATTCAAGTGGATGATATTTTAGCATTTGAAGCTGAACTTTTACGTTATATAAAAGCTAACTATCCTGAAATCATCACAAATATTGAAACGTCTAAGAAAATTGACGAAGATACTGAAAATCTATTGAAACAAGCAATCCCAGAATGTGTAGAAGCATTTGGTTCTACGCATACATTAGTGTCTCATAAGGAGGCGTAATGTATGGCTAGTGCACAAGATTTGCGAAAACGCATAAAAAGTGTTACCAATACGCAACAAATTACAAAAGCGATGAAGATGGTAGCCTCTGCTCGTCTTCGTAAGGCGCAAACGAAAGCGGAAGGTACTCGTCCTTACGCAGAGAAGATTGGGCAAATCTTGCGTCATATGTCTAATAGTGATTTAGAAGGCTTTAGCAGCCCTTTGTTAGAGGTACGCCCTATAAAACGCACATGCTATATCGTAATAGGTGCCGATAAGGGCCTTGCAGGGGCATTCTCGTCTAATGTGTTGAAGTTTGCTATGGAACAATTGCATGGTAAATCTTCCGATACATACCGTGTTATCACGGCAGGTAAAAAGCCTAGAGACAGCATGAAATCTAGAGGAATTCATATCGATAAGTCCTATGCAGGCTTCTCTGATAAACCTTCTTATGAACATGCCCGTGCCATTATGCATGAAGCACTTTCACTATACGAACGTCATGAAGTTGACGAAGTCATCATGATCTATACACGTTTTGTAAATTCTATGACGCAAATTGCACAGGCTGAGCGCTTGTTGCCGATAGAGCAACCACAAGATGAGGTAAAGGGCGAAGAGTATGATTTCATGCCATCTGCTGTATCTGTCTTGGAGGCGTTGTTACCAAAATATTTAGAGATTACTGTTTATAATGGATTGTTGCAATCTGCAGCAAGTGAATTGGGTGCTCGTATGACAGCTATGACATCTGCTACAGATAATGCAGGGGAACTCATTGATTCCTTAGGTCTTGAATATAACAAGTTACGTCAATCTAGCATTACAAACGAAATTTCTGAAATCGTTGGTGGCGCTAATGCCTTGCAATAAATAAGGAGACATTTGTCGATGAGTAATAATATTGGTAAAGTTGTGCAGGTCATTGGCCCAGTTGTAGACGTGCGCTTCGATGCTGGTCATTTGCCAAGCATCTACAACGCCATCAACATCTACCATGATCATAAGGCACATGATAGACAAAAAATTGTAGTAGAGGTTATGCAACACTTAGGCGACGATACTGTACGTTGTGTTGCGATGAGCTCTACTGACGGTATGACCCGTAATATGGATGCCGAAGATACTGGTGCTGCAATTGCGGTTCCTGTAGGCGAAGGCGTGTTGGGTCGTATCTTTAACGTATTGGGTGAAACTGTAGACCATGATCCAGCTCCAGTTGTAGCTGATGAAAAATGGCCTATTCACCGTCCAGCACCTAAATTTGATGACCTTTCTCCAGATACTAAAATCTTGGAAACAGGTATTAAGGTCGTTGACCTTATCGCTCCATATGTAAAAGGTGGTAAAATCGGCCTCTTCGGTGGTGCCGGTGTAGGTAAAACCGTATTAATTATGGAATTGATTCACAATGTTGCCACAGAGCATGGTGGTTACTCCGTATTCTCCGGCGTAGGCGAACGTACTCGTGAAGGTAACGACTTGTGGAACGAAATGAAAGAGTCCGGCGTTATCAACAAAACAGCTCTTGTATATGGCCAAATGAATGAGCCACCTGGGGCACGTATGCGCGTAGGTCTTACAGGCCTTACAATGGCTGAATACTTCCGTGATGTGAAGAAACAAGACGTGCTCTTGTTCATCGATAACATCTTCCGCTTTATTCAAGCGGGCTCTGAAGTATCTGCCCTCTTAGGTCGTATGCCATCCGCCGTAGGTTACCAACCTACATTGGCTAATGACGTAGGGGCATTACAAGAACGTATTACATCTACTAAAGAAGGTTCTATTACGTCTGTACAAGCTGTATACGTACCTGCCGATGACTTAACTGACCCTGCGCCAGCGGCGACATTCGCTCACTTGGATGCGACAACAGTATTGTCTCGTTCCATTGCGGAACTTGGTATCTATCCAGCGGTGGATCCGTTAGATTCTACAAGCCGTATTTTGGACCCACATGTACTTGGTGAAGAACACTATGAAGTAGCGCGTGGCGTGCAAGAAGTATTGCAAAAATATAAAGATCTTCAAGATATTATCGCAATCCTTGGTATGGAAGAATTGTCTGACGAAGATAAATTGACTGTATCTCGTGCGCGTAAGATTCAACGTTTCTTGAGTCAACCGTTCTTCGTAGCTGAAGTATTTACTGGTTCTCCTGGTAAATACGTACCATTGTCCGAAACATTGAGAGGCTTTAGAGAAATTCTTGATGGTAAACATGATGATTTACCTGAAGGTGCATTCTACATGGTTGGTACCATCGATGAAGCCGTTCAAAAAGCAAAGGAAATGCAAGAGAAGGGGGAATAATCCATGGCGGAACCTATGACCCTACAAATAATCACACCTGATGCAATTGTCTTTGAAGGCAAGTCTACATTCTTTGTAGGTAAAGCTATCGATGGTCAATTTGGTATTTTGCCAAATCATGCACCTATGATTATCGCATTAGATTTAGCGCCATTACGCATAGACCAACCAGATGGAACATCTCGTGAACTTGCCGTATTTGGTGGCTTCTGTGAAATCGAACATAATAAGGTGAGTATTGTAACACCAGATTGCCAAGATCCAGAATCTATTGATGTGGAACGTGCTCAGCGTGCCAAAGAGCGTGCTGAAGGCCGTTTGGCTAATCCTACACCTGATATTGATGTAGAGCGAGCAGAAGCGGCATTGCAACGTGCATTATTGCGCTTGCATGTAACTAAACAACTATAAAGAAAAAGGCTAGCCATAGGGCTAGCCTTTTTCTATAGAATTTCATTTTGTTTATAGGAAACACTCATCTAACATTAAGGTCATCTGCTTATACTAAAATTTGTCATTTAAATTTAATGACTTATTGTGTTAATTTGGAGGTTTTCTAATGAACGTATCTAAAAAATCTTTCATTGCTTTTGCTGTATTAGCATGCTGTTTTGGTGCATCTACACTAGGAACACATGTAGACGCATCTTATGGTTATAAATATACTGACTCGGTTCGCCCACCAGTAGAAACTCCTACAAATGATGCTTTTAGAGCTAACATGGTTAAACAAAATGAAGCTAATAATGCTAAATATGCTGCGACTACTAATACAAGTACAGCAAGTGCAAAAGATGATGATTCAATTTATTACGTAAGCGATTTATCTGATTCCTTCCGTAGTTCATTTACTGCACTTTTAAGAAATGCTGGTTTTACAGAGCATCAACTTAGATTAATCGGCTTGATTCACTAAGTTATGTATCATTAATAGGTGAATACAAAAAGACCGTTAAGCAATTGCTTAACGGTCTTTTTATTGTCTCTTATAATACGCTAACACCTTTTAAGGAGTAAGCAGTATTTCTAGGTTGTTCTACTTGGAAATCAAGTACTACTGGAGACTCAGAGTTAATACCAGGTGCTTGATAGCGGTCGCGGTCTGTTGGAATACGTTTGTATGGTAATTTATCAAGTAATACAGTCATAACTTTGTTCCATACAGCCTTATGTGTTGGCATTGTTAAGGAATCATCAGTTTGATTGAATCCACTGCGTACAGTGTGAATTACTTGATCATTCACATCGTAATAATATAAAAGTGCATTTACCTTTGCGGCGATGTACATTTCACGATCATCATTATTATATGCATATGGGCTATTAACACCATTGATTTGTACATATACGTCTTGTAATGGTACAGGCATAATAACGATTTCAGAATTTTGTGCAGCTGCAATTTGTGCAAGGTCAACAGCTCTAATTTCAGCTGTTGGCGTATTAGTACTTACGATTGCTGTATCATAGTATGGATACTTAAGCGTATTAGATAGACGGTCTGTCATGTAACGACCTAATTGGGCTGTGTTTTCGTTGCGCAATTTTGCAGGTACAACAATTGTAACTTTGCGACTAGGGAAATTATCTAAGTGACCATCATAATTAGAATTAGAAGTATTGATAGTCGCTTTTTCAGGTGTTCTAACAATTGGAGTTGAAACAGGTGTATTTGCAACCTTCAAAATAGGTTGACCATTATTATCGGCTTGTAATGTAGGGGTAGTCGTATCTACATTGGATGGCATAGAGTTGATGACTACCGGTTGAGCGGTATTTGATGTTAACTGGCTCATATTAATAGTGGCAGCACTTGCTGTAGCGAGCGTAGATGCCAATAGTACACCTAGTACTGTAAGTAGCGAACGTTTATAGCGTCCGAATGTATAAAACATAATTCCTCCTCTAAATAAGACTCTTTAAAATTCACAAACAAAACAACTGGTACTATTATATCACATATACAAAAAAAAGAAGCAAGCTTTATGCTTGCTTCTAGGTTTGGTGGACGATGACAGGATCGAACTGCCGACATCCTGCTTGTAAGGCAGGCGCTCTCCCAGCTGAGCTAATCGTCCATATGGTGACCCGTCCGGGAATCGAACCCGGGATACCGCCGTGAAAGGGCGGTGTCTTAACCGCTTGACCAACGGGCCAGAATGGCTCCTCGAGTAGGACTCGAACCTACGACCGATCGGTTAACAGCCGATTGCTCTACCAACTGAGCTATCGAGGAATGGTACGATTGTTATTATATGTTAGATTAATTATAAAAGCAAGCGTTTTTTTTAAAATTACTATAAATCAAAAGACGTTAACTATGACTAAAACACATAACGTTATACAAAAAATCAATTATTAAAAATTTTGATAAGTAAGTCATTAAAATTAATATAATCTATATAAATGAATAAACACAGATAAATACTGTGTTTATAGAGATATCTTGAGGGATATTTTACTAAGAGTTAGCAATATAAGTATATTGAATATAATCGGTATACATATGCATTACAAAAAAGTTTAAACCTTTTATTTGAAAAATAATATCAAGTAGTCTGAAAGTGTATTTATCATCTTAGATATACTCTGCATTTATACGGTGATTTCAACCTAATTTTGGCCTCTAAAAGTGGATTAATATATAGGGTATAAAAATTCTTTCAACCTATGATTAACTATGACTTTTATCACATTGAAAATATAGTTTTTATAGTCGAAAATATGATGAAAAAGAACTATTGAAATACCGAAATATATACAGCGATATTCATGAAAATAATTCTCAAAACATGAAAAAGCATTGAGAAAACTGTATAGTTAAGCCGTTGAAAGCATGTATGTTGTGTGTTACGATTGATGCATAGAGTTAATCTCGATGTGTATGAGAAACATATGTCTTATACACTTGAGAGTTAAAAGTTATCTCACGGTAATTTAGAATTAATATTCAACTATGTTCCTGAGGAGGGATTATCTTGCGCGAGATTCAAGTATCTGAAATCACAAAAACAGTCCGTCAAATGTGTATGGACGCAGCTTACCACTTGCCAAAAGACATCTATGAAGGCTTGAAAAAAGGCCGTGAAACAGAAGAGTCTCCAGTTGGTTGCATCGTTCTCGATCAAATCATCAAAAATGCAGAAATTGCTGATGCTGAAGATCGTCCATACTGCCAAGATACTGGTATGACATTGGTATTCGTAGAAGTAGGTCAAGATGTTCATTTCGTTGGTGGCGATCTTAAAGAAGCTATCAATGAAGGTGTTGCTCAAGGTTATGTAGAAGGTTACCTTCGTAAATCCGTTGTAGCAGAACCATTGTTCAACCGTAAAAACACTCAAAACAACACACCTGCAATCATCTACATCGATATCGTTCCTGGCGATAAAGTAGAAATCAACGTAGAACTTAAAGGCTTCGGTTCTGAAAATAAATCTGACGTAGCTATGTTGGTACCTGCAGATGGCGTTGAAGGCGTTAAAAATGCAGTTCTTGAAATCGTAAAACATGCTGGCCCTAACCCATGCCCTCCAATCGTACTTGGCGTTGGTATTGGTGGTACTATGGACCAAGCAGCTGTTATGTCCAAAAAAGCTTTGCTTCGCGATATTAGCACTCCTCACAAAGATCCTGAGTATGCAAAATTGGAAGAAGAAATTTTGGAAATGGTTAACAAAACTGGTATCGGTCCACAATTGGGCGGCACAACAACTTGTATCGGTGTAAACATCGAATGGGGTGCAACTCATATCGCCGGCCTTCCTGTTGCTGTTACTATTATGTGTCATGCTGCTCGTCATAAACACGTAGTACTTTAATCGGTAGGAGGTAATTACAATGGCTGAAACAATTCGCATTAATACTGAAGAATATAATGAAGAGTTTTCCCGTAAATTAAAAGTTGGTGATAGTGTTCTTATCACTGGCAAAATTTACTCCGCTCGTGACGCTGCTCATAAAGTTATGACTGAAGCTTTAGCACGTGGCGAAAAATTACCAATCGATTGGACTAACAAATTCGTTTACTACCTTGGCCCAACACCTGCAAAACCTGGTGACCCAATTGGTTCCGCTGGTCCTACAACTTCTGGTCGTATGGATGCTTATACACCAACAATGCTTGATCAAGGTATCAAAGGCATGATCGGTAAAGGTTCCCGTAAACCAGCAGTAGTTGAATCCATGAAGAAAAATGGTTGCACATACTTCGCAGCAGTTGGTGGCGCTGCAGCATTGATTGCAAAATCCATCAAAAAATACGAAGTACTTGCTTATGGTGAACTTGGTCCAGAAGCTTTGGCTGAATTGACAGTTGAAGATTTCCCTTGCATCGTAGTTGGCGATACTGAAGGTAACAACTTCTACGAACAAGGCCAAAAACCTTATAGAAAAATCTAATATCACCGTTGAGTGATTGAAAGAGGCTTGCTAATGCAAGCCTCTTTTTTATCTACAGAGATTCAATAATTATCACTGTACATGTATATATTTAATGATTATTACATTGTTTATTAGTATGATAGTAATATATGAAATTACTTTTATAGTTTATATATTATTATGTTAGATTCACTTTTGTTTAGTAGAGTAAAGTCTACCGATTCTGTCCATTTTGTGATAATATACATATAGATTTATACATTCAAAGTGAGTGAGGCGATATCATGACTTCTGTAGAAACTATTCGTCAGTCAGTGCGTACAGCGATGGCTGAATTGCTAGATTTGGCAAAGGTTCGAGAAGGTCAATTATTCGTGGTGGGTTGTTCCACTAGCGAAGTTATGGGTAAGAAAATTGGCACTGATTCCCACATTGATGTGGCTCAGATCCTATTTGATGAAATATATAAAGCTGTTAAAGCTAAAGGTCTTAATTTGGCCGTTCAATGCTGTGAGCATATTAATCGAGCTCTTGTTATGGAACGTAGTGCAGTAACATGGGAGGAAGAGGTTAATGTAGTACCTCAACGTCATGCAGGTGGAGCCATGGCTGTTACTGCCTATGAACGTTTTGACGATCCAGTGATGGTTGAATTTATTAAAGCTGATGCAGGTATCGACATCGGGGACACTTTCATAGGTATGCATATGAAGCATGTTACTGTACCAGTGCGCCTCAGTATTAAAGAAATTGGTGAGGCTCATGTAACTGCTTGTCGTGTTCGACCTAAGAGCATTGGTGGTGAACGTGCTGCATATAATGAAGCGTTGATGTAGGGGGATAGTATGTCAAACGTAATACCATATTTTGTATTAGCTGTTGTAGCGCTTGGATTTTTTGCCATTTGTTACGCCGTTTTTAATCGTAATGATAGTGAAAGCCAAGCTAAAGATGAGCACCATGATAGATCTGTTACTAAATTTGATGGTGAACATCATAGAGAAAAGTCCGTTAATGAATCTAGGGTAGGCGATGTGACTGTTACACATGAAGGTGGAACCAATGTGTATACGGCCTCTGTGTTAGAGAATAATGAGGATTCTAATGCTTCTGAACCTGTGGAAGCTCATAAAGATACATCTTATAACCGACGAGATGGTAATCAATTACATGTGGAAAACTCCGAAATAGGATATTCCTTGGCCTTAGGTCATCATGCAGGCGAGACTGAGACTAAATCAAGTCAAGCTGACTTAAAAGGACAAGAACCTGTTCAAGATACATCTGTTTCTGCTGATTCTATTCCGCATGAATCTGTTTCACATGAATCTATTCAAGTAAATTCTGGTTCTCTAGAGAAGACAGAATCTGCTCCAACAGAACATAGTAATGATGAAACTATTATAATGCCTGCAGTTTCTGATGGTAAACGCTCTAATAGTGAGCATCATTCCACTCCATTGATGGATAAGACTATTGTTCTTGATGCTGTTACAGATGAACTTCGCAATCGCGCTAATTCTGTAGAGGATACGATTGCTATGGGCGAATCTGTAGAGGCTCTTGAAGCTGATGAAGCAGAACATATTGAGGCTACACAAATGATTGGTGGTGTCGATGAGATTAAAACAGCAGAAGGCCCATCTGTATTGGATGAAACACGCTTGTTTGATGCTTCAGAAATAGAGGCTCAATTGGCAGCCGCTAGTATGGTTGAAGAAGAGGTACCAACAGGGCAATGGGCTAAAGCGGCACATGAAGATAAATGTATTGAATTGGCAATCGCACCATTTGTTCATGCCTTCGGCGTGTTGCATGGAGATACACAACATTATGTGGAATCCATTACAAGAGATGCATTAGCAGCTCTTAATATTACAAAGTTAGCTGAAGTCAACGCACTTCTTGATAATATTGTTATTCAAGAAGCCTTGATGAGTATGCAAAAGGCCTATGCTGCTACGAATACAGAGTGGATGAAATCCGCCGCCTTAGGTGCGTTCTTAGATGTGGTGCAATCACCTAAGTCTAGCACCCCGTACCTTGTAGCCTTTGATGCGTTACGTGTATTGCCACATTTGACATTAGGTCATTTCCAAGTCATGGCATTGACCCTATTGCTACAATATTCTAGAAACTCTAATAACTATGGATTAATTCACTTCCAACATTATGTAGAAAAATATATTGAGCCATTCATTTCTGATTTGCCTCAAAACAATTCTTTCTACCGTCAGCTAGACTATTTACGCTGTACACAAGAGGAACGTGAACCGATTACATTAGCTCAAGTATTATCCAATTCTTATCCATTCGTGTTCAACTATCGTGGTTTCTCCAAGGAGGAACTCTTCCGTGCTACCGATGGTCATGGTGTGGATCCGCGCTATGTAGTGCGTAGCTTGAACTCCAATCTATATAAATTGGCATTGGTTGATGAGTCTTTAGCACCACGATTCTTTAGACAAACTCGCATTTCTGATTCTATGGTACAACGAGATCTCATCGCTCTTATGAAGAGTAAACCGACTGCTTTCAGAGGTCAAGAAGCACGTGATATTATGGATGATATTTCTCCAGTTCTCTTAGATTTAGCAGATGTATTTGATCATACGCCTATGTCTAAAATCAGTTTAACATTACTTGGCCTATATTTAGGCCGTGCTCATGTGAAAGCTACGATTGGTGAAGAATTCGATTTATCTCATTGGTTCTAATGTGTAAAATTAATTGTAAAGAATTAATACTAAAGAACTAATACTAAAGAACTAATACTAAAGAAATAATAACTGTATACTAAAAGGTCTCCCTAGATTATATAGGGAGACCTTTTTACGTTTATTGTATATTTTTAGTTTTATTATAGGTTAAAAGATATGCTAGAAGCTATTAAAACCGAATTCTTCGATTCCTTCCACGTCTTTTAGTGTTACTGTACGGCCTGTAATATCGATAATGCCTTCATCTCTTAGGCGCCCGAGTTCGCGGCTAAGTGCTGTGCGAGATACATTGAGTACCTCTGCCATTTGCTCGCGGTTATGTGGTAAATGGATTGTTGTAGACTGCTGACGTTTATAAATGTCTGTTAAGTACGCGAAAATCTTCTCGCGCATACCTTTCAAGGTAAGATAATGAACCTTTCTTGTGAGGAGAATAGCTTTTTCAGACAAATCCTCCAATAGGTTGGACAAGATTTTGGTTTGGCATTGTTGGCAATCTGGCAATGTATCAATAAATGTTTCAAGAGGAATGAACATAATTTTACTAACCTTTGTAGCTTTAATCGTAGCAGGCCATAATGGTTGTTTACTAAATAGTAATGCTTCACCAAAAATATCAGATTGTTCAAGGTTAGCCATAATAACGCGTTGGCCCATAACATTTTCACGTGTCAGTAACGCACTGCCTTCGAGAATGACCCCAATGCCTTCCATCGGATCCCCAGAGAGGGCAATAAAATCATTTTTCTTATAGCTATGCACAATAACCTTCGCATTATGTAAATAGCTGCGTAGTTCAGGTTCGCCCAACTTATTAAATAAAGGGCATTTAATTAGGGTAGGTAGATATTGGTTGATAATGTCATTTGAAAGTATTTGTTTCATGGTCGCCTCCGATGTGACGAAGTCTATAGTAAATTAAATTGATTATTGTATAATAATAATATAAGGTCAAATGACCTACCTGTTCCGAAAGGGGAGCCAGGTAAAAATTTTGAAAAAGTTTTTTATTTGTTGCTCAAGCTACAGAAATTGTATCATCTTTACGTTATACTTTCAAATGTAATCAATCAGACACCTGATAATTCATCAGTGTAATGTATAGGTTTTATATTATCTAGCTTGAATGCGAGGAAGTCTCGCAAAGGAGGATTTTTAAATGAGCATGTTCTGTTATCAATGCGAACAATCTGCAGCACCAGGCGGCTGTACTGTACAAGGTGTATGTGGTAAAACTGCACCAGTTGCTAACTTACAAGACGAATTAACTGCTGCTTTAGTTGGTTTAGCACGCGCTTTAGACGTAAAAGGCCAAACTAAAGAAGGCGTTGACTATTTAATGCGTGGTTTGTTCATGTGTGTAACAAACGTAAACTTCTCTGAAGACCGCGTTCAAGAATTCATCGACGAAGTAAACGCTTATCATGCAAAAATCGATAGCGCAGCTCAAAACTTCGATTGGGAACAATTGTGGAAAGGTGAAGAAGATATCGTATCCCTTCGTTCCACATTATTGTTAGGTATGCGTGGTATGGCTGCTTATGCATGGCATGCTGCACGCCTTGGTTTCCATGATCCTGAAGTTGATGCTTGGTTCATCAAAGGCATGGTAGAATTCGCTAAAGACCACAGTGCTGAAGAATGGTTGAACTTGTTGATGGAATTCGGTCAAATCAACTTGAAATGCATGGCTATTCTTGATAAAGCTAACACTGAAACATATGGTACTCCAGTACCAACTACAGTACCTTTGACTGTAGAACCAGGTCCTTTCATCGTTGTAACTGGTCATGACCTTCACGACTTGAATCAATTGTTGGAACAAACTGATGGTAAAGGTGTAAACATCTATACTCATGGTGAAATGTTACCTTGCCACGCTTACCCTGAATTGAAAAAACATCCTCAATTGAAAGGTAACTTCGGTACTGCATGGCAAAACCAACAAAAAGAATTCGTTGACGTTCCTGGCGCATTCTTGTTCACTACAAACTGCATTATGCCACCAAAAGAAAACTACAGAGCTAATATCTTCACTACAGATATGGTAGGTTTCGACGGCTGTGCACACGTAGAAGAAAAAGCTGATGGCACTAAAGACTTCTCCGCTGTTATTGAACGCGCAATCGAATTGGGCGGCTACAAAGAAGCTCAAGAATTCACTGGCATCAACGGTGGTCACGAAGTAACTACTGGTTTCGGTCACGGTACAGTATTGGGTATTGCTGATAAAGTAATCGACGCTGTAAAAGCTGGCGCAATCAAACACTTCTTCTTAGTTGGTGGTTGTGACGGTGCTAAAGTAGGCCGTAACTACTACACAGAATTCGTAAAACAAACTCCAGATGATACTGTAGTATTGACATTGGCTTGTGGTAAATTCCGCTTCAACGACCTTAACATCGGTGAAATCGGTGGTATCCCTCGTATCCTTGATATGGGTCAATGTAACGATGCTTACTCCGCTATTCAAGTAGCAGTAGCTTTGGCTGGTGCATTTGAATGTGACGTAAACGACTTGCCATTAACATTGGTATTGTCCTGGTACGAACAAAAAGCAGTATGTATCTTGTTAACATTGTTGGCATTGGGTATCCGCAACATCTACATCGGACCTTCCTTGCCTAAATTCTTCTCCAGCAATGTATTGAACATTTTGGTAGAAAAATTCCAATTACATCCAATTACAACTCCAGAAGCTGACATGAAAGCTATCTTGGGCTAATAGGATCCATTAACTTATTAACTACAGTCCTACTTCCCCTCTCTTTTATGATTTAGGACTGTTGTTATAAATAACGCACCTAGGGTTATCCTTAGGTGCGTTTTTTACTATTTTTGTGAAAGCTATCTATCGAGTGTTTGTATATTGATGGGGCCCAGTTTTCTATCTACAACTTAGTCCTCCGTATGTGTACAAAAATACTGCTAATGTGCATATAGACATTGATCAATATCGATTGTTATACTATAGGTAAAGTAAGATTTTTTCACATTATTTATGTGTATATAGAGGCGTGTATGAATAGTATTTTTGATATTATAGGGCCTGTCATGATTGGCCCGTCTAGTTCGCATACAGCTGGTGCTGCGCGGCTAGGTAAGATGGCGCGGTGCATATTCCGTTCCACACCTAAAAAGGTAGATTTAACCTTATATGGCTCTTTTGCTAAGACTTATAAAGGCCATGGTACAGACCGTGCCTTGATTGGGGGCTTATTAGGTTTTAAAGAGGATGATACGAATATTCGTGTTGCTCATAAATTAGCTGAAAAAGAGGGCATGGAGTATAATTTTATCGAGTCTCCTCTTGATGTAGGTCATCCTAATGTAGTTCGTTTTGATATGTACGATGAACATAATCGTCATATGACTGTGATTGGTCGATCTCTTGGGGGCGGTCAAATTATGATTACCGAAGTAGATGGCAATGATATGTCTATTACTGGCGATGAGTTTACTCTTGTTGTATTCCATGAAGATAGACCTGGCGCCATCTCTTTGGTGAGCCAAGCATTGAGTGAGTCTGATATTAATATCGCTACCATGCGCGTGTTTCGGAAGGGTAAGCACAAGGATGCAGTGATGGTCATTACTACAGATACAGTAGTAAATCCTATTACCGTTCAGTTTATGCGCGAGTGTCCAGGCATTCAAGATGTGATGACCTTTGAAGCGTTATAGGAGGGCGAATGATGAGTTATGCATATGATACAATTGCAGATATTATTCGCTTAGCTGAGGAAAATAACATTTCCTTTGGCGATGTAGTACTGCGCTATGAATTAGAGAATTATGATCGCAGTGAAGAAGCGGTTATTCGTGAAATAGAGCATCGTTTAGATATCTTTGAAGGTTCTATTCAGGATGGTATAGACTATGCAGAAAAAACGGCCTCTGGTATGTCTGGTGGCCAGGCGGCACAGCTTAATGGCCAAGCACCAAGATTTATGAGTGATATTGCGTACAAGGCTATGACCTATGCTATTGCTGTTAATGAAGCAAATGCAAAGATGTTCCGCATTGTTGCGTGCCCTACGGCTGGCTCTTGTGGTGTTATGCCTGGCGCGGTGAAAGCAGTAGCGGACCATTACAAGCTAGATAGAGCAACTATGGTAAAGGGCTTCTTGGCTGCCTCTGGCATTGGCAATGTCGTAGCGAATCGCGCTTGTGTGGCCGGTGCCGTTGGCGGTTGCCAAGCAGAAATTGGTACGGCCGCTTGTATGGCTGCCGGTGCCATTGTAGAAATGATGGGTGGTACGCCTCGTCAAGTAGGACATGCTATTGCATTGTGTATGAAAAACTTATTAGGCCTTGCTTGTGATCCAGTAGCAGGACTTGTAGAGGTACCGTGCGTTAAACGTAATGGTTTCTATGCAGTTCATGCCATTACTGCATCTGAATTGGCTTTGATGAATATTGAAAGTCAAATTCCACCAGATGAAGTTATTGAAGCAATGAATAATATCGGTCGCGCTATGCCAGCAGCCTTGCGTGAAACAAGTGATGGCGGCCTTGCGGTAACACCGACGGGTACAGCTATTGCAGAACGAGTGCAATCCTTATAGGATTGCACTTTTTTCATGCTTTCATTTGTAGTAAAATAAAGGTTAGACTAGTTCAGAAAGGAGTGTGCATGATGGAACAAGCCAATCGAATATTGACTGTATTGGAAGAAGCAGGTTATGAAGCCTATATCATTGGCGGAGCAGTGCGTGATATTTTGATGCATCAAAAGCCTCATGACTTTGATATTGTGACGTCTGCACGCCCTGATACGGTAATTGAAGTCCTACGCGGTCAAGATATTCAAACGACAGACTTAGTAGGAAAATCCTTTGGTGTAGTAGTAGCTACACTAGAAGGAAAGCAATATGAAATTGCAACGTATCGCACTGAACGATATGGAGCGGATAGTCATCGACCAGAAGAAATCGCTTATGCCGATACCTTGGAGGAAGACGTGTTGCGTCGCGACTTTACGGTCAATGGCATGGCGATGAATCGTTTTGGTGAGGTCATAGACCTAGTAGGGGGACGTCGAGATATCAAGCATAAGACATTGCGAACCATTGGCAATGCACAGCAACGCTTCGAAGAAGACGCATTGCGATTATTTAGAGCATGCCGCTTTGTGGCAAAGCTAGATTTCTTACCTACCGAAGATTTATTAGAAGCTATGCCAAAGGCATTCCATCGTGTGCCTGGGTTATCTCTCGAGAGAGTTCGTAGTGAACTGGACCGACTCATGTTAGAGCCTGCTGTGGCTAAGGGCCTTGATGTATTAGTACAATCTCGCTTGGCCGAGTGCTCTTGTCGCGTTGTAGAAAATGGCATCGCTCGTGAAGTGCCTATTTTACCAGAGCTATACCATCTTGTGAATTTACCACAAGAAAAAGACTTTCACGAATTTGATGGTTGGTATCATACATTAGCCGTTGTATCTCATACAGAACCAGATTTAATATTACGTTGGGGTGCACTGTTACACGATGTAGCAAAGGGGATGCCGGCGGTACGAGCTGTTATTAACGGACGTTTAACGGATCGTGGCCATGATACATTAGGTGCTGAAATGACAGAAACCTTGCTTACTCGTTTAGGTTACCCTAAGGCTTTTGTGCGCCGTGTAGCTTGGATTGTAAAAAATCATATGCGCTTTCACTATTTTGTACAAAATGGGGAAGCTAATGAGAAAAAGTGGATCCGTAAAGAGGCTCGCAGCGGTGAGTTTCGAGATAGTCAAATTATGCGAATTGCATGGGAGCAATTATCTAAGGTTTGCGCTGCCGATGTGTTAGGCTGTGGGAAGCCTTATGCATCGACTGATGGCACCTTAGCCTTTGGTGAATGTATGGCAGATCTTAGCCTAGAGATGCCTATTCATACAAAGGATTTAAATTATGACGAACGAGTTATTAAGCTTGCAGGGAAAAAAGTGGGAGAAGGATTGCAGTATTTATTAGGTCAGGTACAAAATGGGGTGATTCCCAATGAACCAGATGCATTATATGATGCATTAGACCATAAGTTACGCCGTCCAGTGGAGAAATGATGAAGTTATTAAATAAAGCGTTATTACGCATGAGTGATTGGAGTCGCACTACATGGTGCCTTGCCATACTCATGACCGTTGCTTTCGTCCTTATCGGTCGTTTAGCACAGTTACAGGTCTTTGATACCTTTGACCTAGAGAAGAAAAACTTATTACAAGTTCAAGTAGATAGAAAATTACAATCGCCGCGGGGTACAATCTATGACCGTAATGGCAAGCCATTGGCGATGAGTGTAGTTACAAAATCTTTATATGCGGATCCGAAGATGATTAAACAGTCTCCTCAAGAGATTGCGGAGCTCATCTCACCGTATGTAACGATGTCAAAAGAGAATATTGTAAAAGCTTTGCAAGAGGATACCGCCTTTGTCTGGTTGAATCGTATGATGGATGCAGACAAATCAAAAGCGGTACAACAAGTTATTAAGGATAATAATATTGCAGGCCTTAATTTCGTTGAAGAATCTAAGCGCTATTATCCAAATGGTGTCTTAGCGGCACAAGTATTAGGCTTTGTCGGCACTGATGATAAAGGGCTTGATGGTCTAGAAATGGTTCTCGATGACGAATTAAAGGGGGGCGTACAACAAGAAATTGTAGCTACTGATAATAAAGGGAATGCCATCTTTGGTTCCGTACTATCTAAATTTTTACCAGATAAGGGTAAAAGCGTAACCTTAACCATCGATGCAACAATTCAATTTATTGCAGAACGCGCTCTTGATAAGGCGATGGTTGATACAGGAGCTAAGCATGCCAGCGTTATCGTTATGGATCCAAAGACCGGTGAAATATTAGCGATGGCCAATCGTCCAAGTTATGATCCTAATAACTACAACCAAAGTGGTGAAGAGGCTTTCAAAAATATTGCGGTTACCAATTTATATGAACCAGGTTCTACATTCAAACCTATCATTGCATCTGCAGCTCTTGCAGCAGGCAAATGGAAGTTAGACACTGTGTATAACGATAAAGGGGCCTTCGCTGCCAATGGACATATCATTAGAAACTGGAATGGTGAGGGATATGGTCCTGTTCGTTTGCTAGATATTTTGAAGTACTCTATTAATACTGGTATGGCTGAAATTGGTACATTAACAGGTGCAGATATTCTCTCGAAATATATACGTGATTATGGCTTTGGCTCTGAAACAGGTATTGAATTGCCTGGTGAAGGAGCAGGTATTTTGTATAATCCAGAGGATATGAGTAAGCTAGACGTTGCGACTATGTCCATCGGTCAAGGTATTGCGGTTACACCATTACAAATGGTTCGCGCCTTTGGTGCACTTTCTAATGGTGGGGCTATGATGAAACCACATATCATCAAGTCTTATAGTAACTCTCAAGGCGATGTTACAAGTACGACTGAAACATCTGTTGTGGGACAACCAGTTCCGGCGGAAACCGCTAAAACCATTGTAGATATTCTAGAAAAAGAAGTATCCGAAGGTGGCGGTACAAAAGCGATGGTAGAAGGTTATCACTTCGGCGGTAAAACTGGTACGGCGCAAAAACTAGATACCAAACATGGCGGTTATCTCGACGGACAATACATTGCGTCCTTTATTGGCTTTGGCCCTGTAGAGGATCCAAAATTTGTAGTTCTTGTCGTTATTGATGACCCACAAAAGGGTTCTTATTATGGTAGTCAAATTGTAGCCCCTGTATTTAAGGACATCGTATCTCAACTTGTACGGTATTACCAAATGAGTCCGTATGTTAAAGAAAGTACACCAGTAGCTGTTAAAGCTGCTAATACATTACCTGAACCAAAACCGGGAAGTGATGGTTCTGTTACATTGCCTAACTTTACTGGTTTTACCTATGGTGAAGTGCGTGATTGGTTACATAAGGCGGGACTTGCCTTTAAACCGGATGGAACTGGTACGGCTACATCTCAAGATGAAAGTAGCGGTACAACTGTTCAGGCTGGTACAGCAATTACTGTTCATTTCCGTAGATAAAACGAATTCGGTCATAATTAGAAATTATAGACAGTTCGTTATATAATAGAATAAGAGACTTAGGTGCCTCTCCGGAGGCACCTTATTTTATAGATAGTTTGAATGAATGGAGATACTTATGATCGAATTACGCGGTAAAGCAGTAGCAGACGCTCACAAGGCGATTTTACAAGAAAAAGTTGCAGCAGTTGGCGACTCTGTAATTACTATGGCAGTATTACTCGTTGGTGAAGACCACGGTGCTCATATGTACGCTACATTTATGGAAAAGACAGCCAAGAACTTTGGCTATGGCTTTGTGTTAAAACAATTACCTGAAACGGCTACACAGGATGAAGTAGTTACAGCATTGCAAGAATTAAATAATGATGCGGCTGTTCATGGGATTTTACCGTTAATGCCGATGCCTAAACACATTGATACAGAGGCTCTTATCGATATGCTAGATCCTAAAAAAGATATCGATGGTCTAACTACGTATAATATTGGTCTTGTAACTGCCGGTAAAGGTGGCTTTGCCCCTTGTACTGCCAAGGCGTGCATGGCGATTTTAAACCACTATGATATTCCTGTAGAGGGTAAACATGTGGTAGTAATCGGTCGTAGCCAAGTGATTGGTAAGCCGGTAGCTCTTATGACACTTGGTGCACATGGTACGGTTACAATGTGCCATTCCAGAACCCCTGATTTGGCAGAACAAGTAAAACGTGGCGATATCGTTATTGCTGCAGCGGGTCGTGCTCATATGATTACAGCAGATATGATTAAGCCAGGTGCTGTTGTTATCGATGTAGGCATTAATGAACTAGAAGGTAAGACGGTAGGCGATGTTGATTATGAAGCGGTAAAAGATATTGCGTCTGCAATTACTCCAGTGCCTGGTGGTGTAGGCTCTGTAACGACTACTATGATGCTTGAAGCTGTATATGAGGCATACCATGCATGAGATGTCTATAGCAGAAGGTATACTTGATGTAGCCCTCGATACATTGCGCCAACACGATGCATCTGTGATTCATTCCGTTCAACTCGATTTGGGCCTTATGAGTGGAGTAGAGCCAGATTCTCTCCTATTTTGCTGGGAAGCCGTTACAAAGGGGACTGCAGCAGAAGGTTCGCGTATAGAAATTAATACGATTCCTATTGAAGGAAAGTGCTTGGATTGTGATAAAACATTTCCTGTAGAAAATTATAAGTTTATCTGTCCCTATTGTGACAGTCATTTCGTACAAACCATTGGTGGCCGCGAACTACAAGTGACCTCCATGGATATCGATTGATAGAAAGGTTAGGCATGCAAGTTCAAGTTAAAACTAATGTATTGGCAAAAAATGATGCCATTGCAGAGTCCTTACAACAGTTGTTTAAGGAAAAAAATATTTTTGTATTTAATCTATTAGGTTCTCCAGGGGCTGGTAAAACATCTCTATTGGAGGCAACTTTACATGATTTGAAAAAAGATTACCGCCTTGCTGTTATTGAAGGTGATTTATTTACTGCTAAGGATGCGGAACGGATTCATGAATTAGGCGTTCCTGTTATTCAAATCAATACAGTGGGAGGTTGCCATCTTGATGCACAAATGATTCAAGATGCACTAGGTGATTTAAATCTTGATGAACTCGATATGATCATTATCGAGAATGTAGGTAACCTTGTATGCCCTGCAGAATTTGAGATTGGTGAAAGCATGAAGGTAACTGTATTATCTGTTACTGAAGGTGAAGATAAGCCTCTTAAATACCCATTAATCTTTAAAGAGTCAAAGGCTATTCTCATTAATAAGATAGATTTATTGCCTTATGTACCATTTAAAAAAGACAAGGCAATACAAGATATACGTAATTTGAATCCAACAGGAGAGATTTTTGAAGTAAGTTGCACGGCCCATAATGGGTTAGAGCCATGGTTGACATGGTTGCGTGCGCAATTGGAGAGTAATCGATGAATCATTCTATTAAGAGCCGTATCGTAGCGGCACTTTTAGTTGGCCTATCTGCTACAACGGTAGGGTATGCGGCAGAACCGGCTATTTCGACTGTGAAACAAACTGCGGTGGAATCTACAGAGAATGCAAATGATGTTGCACATACGGATGATAAGACAACTGTAGAAGCAGCGGGAACTGATGCGGCTGAGTCTGTTGCGTATATAGATAATGCACCGATTAAAGCTGTTAAAATCGATACAAAGACAAAAAAGGAAAGCACTAAAACAGGATGGCTAGCTGAACAAATGGCAGTTACCGAGTTTGGTGATTCCATACAGTTTTGGCAAGCAGCTAGCGAAAATGAAGGTCCATTGCCTAGCGTAACGCAAAATAACTTGGCTGATATTGGTAAGTCTTATACGGCTAATAATTTGCCAGCTTTAGGGTCTGAAGATGATTATGCTATTGATGGGTATCGCTTAGGAGATCAGTTTGTAGCGCCTAAAGATGTAGAAAAAACAGTGGTTCGTGATAACTTTACGACGTACTATATGAAAGACTTGGAGGTGACCGTTTACACGGGACCTGCTCAAGAGCGTTTAGTAAATAATCAATTGCGCGGTCAAGGTGCTACTTATTTCTTTGAACCGAATACTATTACTAATATTCATAGTACGAAAAAAGGCGTCCACACTGTACGCGATATTGGTGTTGGTAGCACGCGCATGGAATTGGTATTTGCCTATGGTAGCCCTATTGCGATGTGGCGTGATTTGAAAAATGAAAGTTATATCTTCCTATATGAAGGTCATTCCGAAAATTCATGGTCTCGAAAAAAGGAATTTAATAGCTCGATAGAGAATACAAATAATAATAGCCAACAACAATCTATGCTAGGACAACAGAAAGAATATATTGCTTTCACCATCAAACAAAGCAATGTAGAGGCTGTTGATATGATTAGTGGTCAAGTATGGCCAAGATTTGGATTGCCTAAAGCTCCAGTATATGATTTTCAAGCAGGTAAATTGACTGCTGATGATTTTGTGTTGCGTGGCTATAAATTAAATGATTATTTTGTTAATGATCCCAATAATGATTGGAAACATCAAGGTATGTTGTTTGGGTCCACATTTATTGGATATAACGAATATGGCGTGAGTGTTGATAAAAAAAATCTCATCAATCGTGTTCTATTAAATATTTACACGCCTACTCGTCGCGGTATTGCGATGGGGGATACTAAATACTTATTGCTCTTTGTATATGGTATGCCTACTCGTATTGTTGAATCTACAACAAATGCGGGCACATCTACTGTATATGAATATAAAAATCCAGCGGCAAGCGACTCATATTTACAGTTTGCCCTAGATGATAAAAACCAATATATCAAATCCGTTATGTTATCTGACCGTCCAGTTAAGTAGGAACGGTTACAGCGAGGAGGCAAGGGATATGGTTACAGTTCAAGATGTAAGAGAACGTTGGGAACAAATTCAAGGTGATGATGAACGTATATTGTTTATCGTTGGTGGTCCTGGTTCTGGTAAAAGTTTGTTGATTCGTGAATTATCTGAACAAAAAGGTTGGAAGTACTTAGAGGCAAAACAACTTATTGAAGAAGAGTTTTTATTAGTACCTCGTGATGAAAGACCACAACTTGCAGAAGAAGTAATTCGTCGTGCATTAAGTCGCAGTGATACAGAAGTTGTTCTTATCGATGGTATTAATGTATTGTTTGCACCGATATTAAATTTAAATCCTCTTGAACTATTAAAGACTATTAGTAAAACATATCCGATTGTTGTAGGTTGGCGTGGTCATCTCGAAGGTGATCAATTATACTTAGAACACAATAATGATCCAAAACATGCGGTAGTGACAATCACTAAACCTGATCGTGTTATGGTTATTGATTAATAGAGTTATATTGATTGTTGAGGGCATTATATATTGCCATGAGTTATGACCGCATATAAAAGGCAGGTGATATCATGGACCAATATGTAATTGCCCTCATTTTAGGTATTATAGAAGGAATAACAGAATGTATACCTGTATCTAGTACAGGGCATATGATTATTATTGGGCCGATTCCTGTGATAATAGGTCTTTTGGTAGGCGCCCTTTTTATGATTTATGCAGAAAAAAGACGAGTGACTACAAGACTGGTAGATTCTGTAAATAATTTATCTATATACCAATGCTTCCAGATTGGGCTCTATCAAATGCTCTGTTTGTGGCCTGGATTTTCGCGGTCTGGCGCTACCATTGCAGGGGGCATGTTAATCGGTTGTACTCGAAGAGCTGCTGCTGATTTTTCGTTTATCATGGCTGTACCAGTCTTTATCCTCCTTTGGGTATTATCGGATAATAGTGGCTATATTAGCAATTATCTATCTTTATCTATGATTGCCAATGAGGAAAAAATGAAGTTTAAAAAGTTTAGAAAAAATACTTGCATAGGGTATCGTTTCATGTTATTATGATTAAGCACTAAGGGATACCGCAGTGAACGAAAAAAACTTCAAAAAAGTTTTTAAAAAGTTCTTGACACTTAGTGGGACGGATGATAAAATACATCTTGTCGTAATGATGCTGGCGTAGCTCAATTGGTAGAGCAGCTGACTTGTAATCAGCAGGTTGTGGGTTCAATTCCTATCGCCAGCTCCATTTTATTTTGGAGGGATTCCCGAGCGGCCAAAGGGAGCAGACTGTAAATCTGCCGTCTTCGACTTCGAAGGTTCGAATCCTTCTCCCTCCACCATTTATAGCGGGGTGGAGCAGTTGGTAGCTCGTCGGGCTCATAACCCGAAGGTCGCAGGTTCAAGTCCTGTCCCCGCAACCACAAAAATTCACAGTGAAATGATCGTTCATTGTGCTGGTGTAGCTCAGTCGGCAGAGCGTATCCTTGGTAAGGATAAGGTCACCGGTTCAATCCCGGTCACTAGCTCCATACATGGCGGCATAGCTCAGTTGGCTAGAGCAATCGGTTCATACCCGGTGTGTCCGCGGTTCAAATCCGTGTGCCGCCACCATTAAACCTCACATTGATGAGGATTTTTTTATTTCTCCATAAAATATAAATTGAAGCTGATGAGTGTAAGGATTACATTTGTCAGTTTTTTTATTTTAGAAGAATATTTGTATTTTTAGAAGTTTTTCTATATATGGTATAATAATGTATAAGGGAATCTTATATTCCATTGATAAATTAGGGTTAATATATTATATTAATACTAGAATGTAATTTGTTTTTGTGAAGGAGGATACAATCCTAATGGCAAAAGAAAAATTTGAACGTACGAAACCGCATGTTAACATTGGTACAATCGGTCACGTTGACCATGGTAAAACTACTTTGACAGCTGCAATCACTAAAGTATTGGCTGAAAAAGGCCAAGCTGATTTCCAAGATTACAGCATGATCGATAAAGCTCCAGAAGAACGTGAACGCGGTATCACAATCAACACTGCACACGTTGAATACGAAACTGAAAACCGTCACTATGCACACGTTGACTGCCCAGGCCATGCTGACTATGTTAAAAACATGATCACTGGTGCGGCTCAAATGGACGGCGCTATCTTGGTATGTTCCGCAGCTGACGGCCCTATGCCTCAAACTCGCGAACACATCTTGTTGGCTCGCCAAGTTGGTGTTCCTGCAATCGTAGTATTCTTGAACAAAGCTGACATGGTTGACGATGAAGAATTGATCGAATTAGTAGAAATGGAAGTTCGTGAACTTCTTTCCTCCTACGAATTCCCTGGCGACGAAGTACCTATCGTTGTAGGTTCCGCTTTGAAAGCTTTGGAAGGCGACGCTCAATATGTAGCTAAAATCGACGAATTGATGGCAGCTGTAGACTCCTACATCCCAACTCCAGTTCGTGATACTGACAAACCTTTCTTGATGCCTGTGGAAGACGTATTCACAATCACTGGTCGTGGTACAGTAGCAACTGGCCGTGTTGAACGTGGTCAAGTAAACGTAGGCGACACAGTAGAAGTTGTAGGCTTGAAAGAAAAAGCTGAACAATACGTAGTAACTGGTCTTGAAATGTTCCGTAAAACTTTGGATTCTGCAGTAGCAGGTGATAACGTTGGTGCATTGCTTCGTGGTGTAGACCGCAAAGACATCGAACGTGGTCAAGTATTGGCTAAACCAGGTTCCATCAAACCACATACAAAATTCAAAGCAGAAGTATACGTATTGACTAAAGAAGAAGGTGGCCGTCATACTCCATTCTTCTCCAACTACCGTCCACAATTCTACTTCCGTACAACAGACGTAACAGGTGTTGTAAACCTTCCTGAAGGTGTAGAAATGTGTATGCCTGGCGATAACGTAACAATGGATATCGAATTGATCACTCCAATCGCTATCGAAGAAGGTCTTCGTTTCGCGATCCGCGAAGGTGGCCATACAGTAGGCGCTGGTGTTGTAACTGAAATCGAAGGTTAATTCATAATCTTTGTAGTAAATAGGACCCCAATTGGGGTCCTATTTTTGTATTAATTTATATATTGTTTATTGTATTTGTAACCAAAGATACAGAATTATTCTACTAATAGTGCTATTATTACCTCAAGGAGAGCAAAGGCTCTCCTTTTGTGTTTTTATAGAAAAGGAGGTAATGTGATGGGTGAATACAAAAAGTATTGGATAGCCGTAGTAGCCGTTCTTATTATTGGTTTTTCTATTCTTGGTTATCTAGGTACTGATGTGTATCATCAAGCACCGCCAGTGCCGACTGCGTATGTATCTCAAGATGGACAGGTCTTGTTCACTAAGGAAGATATTTTACATGGTCAATCGGCATGGCAATCTACAGGTGGTCAATCGGTAGGGACCGTTTTAGGTCATGGCGCATATCAAGCGCCTGACTGGACAGCAGATTGGTTACATAAAGAAGTATCCGTGATGTTGGATATTAAATCTCAAGAGGCCTTTGGAGCTCTTTATGACCAATTGGGACCTGTACAACAAGCAGCTGTTAAAGAAGTTGTGAAAAAAGAGTATTTAGGTAGTGCAGTCCGTGAAGATGGAACTGTTGTTTTATCTCCAGAACGAATTACGGCAATGAATTTAACTGGTCGTTATTTTGTTGAGTTGTACGGTGATAATCCTGATTTAACATTGACTCGTGATCATTTTGCGATGAAGGATAACACGTTACCTGAGTTACAAGATCGCATTGATATGGCACGCTTCTTCTTCTGGACTACGTGGATGGCATCTACCCAACGTCCTGGTACCGATGCGACATACACTAATAACTGGCCACATGAACCTTTATTGGATCACAATCCGACACCTGAAAGTGTTGCCTGGTCTGTTGTGAGTGTCATCATTTTATTATGTGGCATAGGTGTAGTTGTATGGTTATGGGCCTTTGGTAAAAAGGACGACGAACATGCATTGGTTCCGCCAGCAGAAGATCCAATTAGCAAGATTACCTTAACTCCATCTCAACGTTCATTAGGAAAATATTTATTTACAATCCTAGCATTATTCTTATTCCAATTGGGGATGGGTGGTATCATTGCTCACTATACTGTAGAAGGTCAAGCGTTCTATGGTATTCCTTTAGCTCAATATTTCCCATATTCTATTGCCCGTACATGGCATATTCAGGCATCTTTGTTCTGGATTGCGATGGCATTCTTGAGTGCTGGTCTATTCTTGGCACCAATCATTAATGGTGGTAAAGATCCTAAATATCAAAAGCTTGGGGTGAACATCTTATTCTGGGCTCTTGTAGTTCTTGTAGTAGGTTCCTTCGCTGGTACATATTTAGGCGTAGCACATCAAATTCCAGCAGCGTGGAATTTCCTTCTCGGACACCAAGGTTACGAATATATCGAGTTAGGTCGTATTTGGCAGTGGATTGAATACATTGGTATTTTATTCTGGCTTGTACTCATGATACGTAGCATTATTGGTGCCTTCAAGCAAAAAGGGGATAAAAACCTCATTGCAGCCTTCATATTCTCCGTTATCATGGTAGGTATCTTCTATGGTCCAGGGTTATTCTATGGTGAACATAGCCATTTGGCGATTATGGAGTATTGGCGTTGGTGGGTAATCCATCTTTGGGTTGAAGGCTTCTTTGAAGTATTCTCCACTACATTGATGGCATTTATCTTTGTTACATTAGGGCTTGTATCGTACCGTGCTGGTACAGTTGCGGCCATCTCTTCTGGGGCTATTTATCTCATCGGTGGTATCCCTGGTACATTCCATCATCTATACTTCACAGGTGTTACATCCACTATCGTGGCAACAGGCGCATCCTTCTCTGCGTTAGAAGTAGTACCACTTGTACTCTTAGGTTATGAAGCTTTTGAAAACTATACACGTCTTCATAGTGCTCCTTGGATGCATCGTCTAAAATGGCCTGTGTATTGTTTCATTGCCGTGTCCTTCTGGAATCTAGTGGGGGCAGGGGTATTTGGGTTCTTGATCAACATGCCTGTATCCTTGTTCTACATCCAAGGTCTTAATACAACTGCAGTACATGCCCACACAGCATTGTTTGGTGTGTATGGTTTCTTAAGTCTAGGATTTGTATTCCTTATTGCTCGCTATATCCGACCTGAAGTAGAATTTAACGATAAGCTAATGAAGTTCGGTTTCTGGGCTCTCAATATAGGGCTTGCATTGATGGTGCTTATTAGCTTATTGCCAATCGGTCTTATCCAATCCTGGGCTAGTATCACACATGGCTTATGGTTTGCGCGCAGTGAAGAATTTATGCAACAACCATTGTTACAAAACTTGCGGTGGGCTCGTCTCATCGGCGATACGATACTAATTGTTGGTGCTGTAGCATTCTTCTGGCAAATTGTAAAAGTTCTATTTACGAAGAAATCTTAATTTAGTACCATATTAATGGCGTTCCTTTATAGACAAGGAACGCCATTTTTTGTTATACTATCCATGTCAGGTACATGTGCCTGGCTTTTTTGAGTTGCTCAAAATTCTTGACATAGCTTGCTACGTATGATATATTTCTTTAGTATGTAGTCGAGCGTTTTCGAGTACAAGAGACAGATTTAGTAAATACAAAGCGAGGTGTATCCGGATGCGTAATGCCATTACTTTAGCTTGCACAGATTGCAAACAACGTAACTATCAAACGAACAAGAACAAAAAGAACAATCCTGATCGTATTGAAATGATGAAATATTGCAAATTCTGCGGTAAACATACATTACACCGTGAAACAAAATAATTCTTATCATTCATTACCTGTTGATTTGAGGATGTGAAACAATGGCAAAGTCTAACTCAGCAGTGCAGCAGCGTGGTGGATTTGGAAAATTCTTCCGCGGTGTGAAAGCTGAACTTAAAAAAGTAGTCTGGCCAACAAAAAAAGAACTCATCAATTATACAATAGTAGTATTTTTAGTGACGATTTTTATCGCCTTTATTATCTATATACTTGATGCAGTCTTTGCCCAACTTTTTAATACGTTGTTGCACTTTGTTGGATAAGGGGGCCATTTCATGGAAGCAGATAAGAAGTGGTATGTAATTCATACCTATTCAGGCTACGAAAATAAAGTTAAAACCACTCTTGAACTTAAAGTTCAGTCTATGGGTCTACAAGATGTGATTAGCCGTATTTTGGTACCTCTTGAAGACGAAATAGATGAAAAAGATGGGGTTAAAAAAGTAGTAAAACGTAAGATATTTCCTGGGTACGTATTGGTTGAAATGGAAGTTAACGACCGCTCTTGGTATGTTGTGCGCAACACACCAGGTGTAACAGGTTTCGTTGGCTCTGCCACTAAACCAGTTCCACTTTCTGATTCCGAAGTAGAACATATACTTAAGTCTCAGGGCTTGGATAAGAAACCAAGCATCAACATCGATGTAGAAGTTGGTGAAACGGTACGCATTACGTCCGGGGCCTTTGAAGATAAACTAGGTGTTATTACCGAACTTAACCCTGAAAAAGGAACATTGAAACTTAATGTGGAAATGTTCAACCGAGATACCGAGGTAGAGGTAGAGTTCTCTCAAATTGAGAAAGCTCTTTAATATATATATTATAACTCTAAAAAAGAGCAATCGATTTTGGTTGCCAGTGGGAGGATATATATCCGTTACCACCACAGTATAAGCATAGGAGGTTTAATTACCCATGGCTAAGAAATTAGTTAAACAAGTAAAACTACAAATTGAAGCCGCTAAAGCTACTCCAGCACCACCAGTTGGTCCTGCACTAGGTCAAGCAGGTGTTAACATCGTTGCTTTCACAAAAGAATTCAACGAACGTACTGCTAAACAAGCTGGCTTAATTATCCCAGTAGTTATTAACGTATATGAAGATCGTAGCTTCGACTTCATCACTAAGACTCCACCAGCTGCAGTATTATTGAAAAAAGCTGCAGGTATCCCAAAAGGTTCTGGTGTACCTAACCGTGATAAAGTAGCAAAAGTAGGTCGCGATAAAGTTCGTGAAATTGCTGAATTGAAAATGCCTGACTTGAATGCTAATACCGTAGAACAAGGTATGCGCATGGTAGAAGGTACTGCTCGCAGCATGGGCATTGAAATCGTTGACTAATAAGCGTACGACTTGCGCATAAGGCGCAAATCGGTGGGAGGGAATTCCCGTTTGACCACATAAGGAGGATATTATAATGGCAAAAGTAGGTAAGAAATACGCTGAGGCAGTAAAACTTATTGAAGCTGGTAAGTTCTACGAACCAGTAGAAGCAATCGAGTTGGTTAAGAAAACTGCAACTGCAAATTTCGATGAAACAGTTGAAATCGCTTTCAACTTGAATGTCGACCCTAAATACGCTGATCAACAAGTTCGTGGTGCAGTAGTATTGCCTCATGGTACTGGCAAAACTAAACGCGTTCTTGTATTCGCAAAAGGCGACAATATTAAAGCAGCTGAAGAAGCTGGTGCAGATTTCGTAGGTTCTGAAGAGTTAGTAGCTAAAATCCAAGGTGGTTGGAGCGACTTCGACGTAGTAGTTGCTACACCAGACATGATGGGTCAAGTTGGCCGTCTTGGTAAAATCTTGGGTCCTAAAGGCTTGATGCCAAACCCTAAAGTTGGTACAGTAACTCCAGACGTTGCTCGTGCAGTAAACGAAATCAAAGCTGGTAAAATCGAATACCGTACTGATAAAGCAGGTATTATTTCTTGCTCCATCGGTAAAGCGTCCTTCGATGAAGAAAAATTACTTGACAACTACCGTACAATCGTTGATACTATTATCAAGGCTAAACCTGTAGCAGCTAAAGGTCAATACATTAAATCTGTAACCTTGTCCGCTACAATGGGCCCTGGTGTGCCTTTGAACGTGTTCAAATTGAGCAACGTTACAAAAGAGCAATAATCACATATGTCTCTTAGCTGTAGACGGCTGGTATGTATAATGGATGAAAATCCGCCCGCTGAGGCTGACACTAGAACAATCTAGGACTAGTTCGACCTCATCGCGTGCGATGGGGTCGTTTTTTACGCTAAGATAGTACATAGAGCACCAAAAAATCTACAAGGAGGTAATCTAATGGCTGTCACTGAACAAAAGAAAGCAATCGTTGCTCAAATGAAAGAAACTCTTTCTGAAGCAAAAGGCGCTGTATTGATTGGTTACTCTGGTTTGACTGTTGCGCAAGCAACTGATCTTCGCCGCAAAATGTTGGCTGAAGGTGTTGAATACAAAGTAATCAAAAATACTTTGACTCGCATTGCTGCAAATGAATTGAATCTTGAAGGTTTCGCTGAGCATTTGGAAGGTCCAACTGCATTGGCTACTTCTAAAGAAGATGCTGTTGCACCTGCGCGTGTAATTGAACAATTCATCAAAACTACTGAGAAAGAAGTTGTAACAGTTAAAGCTGGTATCGTTGAAGGCGAAGTTATGGACGCTGCAGGCGTTAAAGCAATTGCATCTCTTCCAAACCGCGAAGGTATGCTTTCCATGTTGCTTTCCGTATTGCAAGCACCTGTTCGCAACGTTGCATACGCTGTCAAAGCTGTTGCAGAAGCTCAACCTGCAGAAGCTGCAGAATAATAATTTCTGCGCATTATCAATTGGTCGCTTAAGACTGATACAATAAACTATTTTATGGAGGAAAACTAAAATGGCATTGAACATTGAAAACATCGTTGCTGAATTGAAAGAAGCAACTATTCTTGAACTTAATGATCTTGTAAAAGCAATTGAAGAAGAATTTGGCGTAACTGCAGCAGCTCCTGTAGCTGTAGCAGCTGCTGGTGGTGCTGAAGGCGGCGCTGCTAAAGATTCCTTCGACGTAATCTTGAAAGATGCTGGCGCATCCAAAATCAACGTAATCAAAGTTGTTCGTGAAGCAACTGGTCTTGGCTTGAAAGAAGCTAAAGCTATCGTTGACGGCGCTCCTGCACCTGTAAAAGAAGGCGTAGCTACTGAAGCAGCTGAAGCTTTGAAAGCTCAATTGGAAGAAGCTGGCGCAACTGTAGAATTGAAATAATTCTAGCCATAATAAAAGGCGTACCCTCGGGTACGCCTTTTTTGTTTAGTTACTGAATTTGAGGCTTATAGGACAAAAAGTGTGTGTAAAAACCCTTATAACACTAGATATTTACTAGTGTTATAAGGGTTTAATCTTTTTTTGGAGAAGTTTGAGGGTGGACAAAAAGTGTGGGTGAAAACATCAATTAACCCTTGTAATTACTGACTAAAATGAGGTTATATCTTCCTATATATAAACAAATATGGAGGAAGAGTTTATGCGACAAATAAAATGTCCTGATTGTAATGAAACATGTATTAAACACGGTGTTTTAAAATCTGGTTCTCAGCGTTGGTTTTGCAAACATTGTAAGGTGGCATTTACCGTTAAAATTAATAATTTAAGTAAAGAGTTAAGCCTATTCTTGAATTGGTTATTCAGCACCAATATTCAAGCTGATATGCCTGGTAAAGGTCGTACATTCAGGCGTAAAACCGCTAAATTTTGGTCCATATGGCCATTGCCACCAAAAGTGGAAGAAGTACATGATGTGGTATATCTTGATGGAATTTACTTAGCTAGGAATTTATGTGTTTTGATTTGTTGCAATGATACTCATGTTCTAGGATGGTATGTCTGTCGTTATGAGCATGCTAGAGCTTGGCAGTGTTTAATGGAACGGATTGCCGAACCTAAAGTTGTTGTGTCTGATGGTGCTAATGGTTTGCCTAAAGCATTACGTAAAGTTTGGCCTCATAGCAGTCACCAAAGATGCTTGTTTCACATTTTTTGTCAGGTTAGACGATATACGACAAGTAGACCTAAAACGTTAGCAGGAAAGGATCTTTATACTCTGGCTAAAGATTTATTTAATGTGAAAACAATGGATCAAGCTCTTGTATGGATTAATGAACTTTCAGCGTGGCGAATGACATATTCTGATTTTTTACGAGAAATGACGATTGATGAATTCGGGAACAAACGCTCTACACATGAGCGTTTGCTTAAAGCCGAATCATCATTATGGCGTCTGATTAGGCAACAAACTTTATTTACATTTTTGGAATGTATTGATATTACAGTACCTACAACAAATAATCGTATTGAAGGTGGAGTAAATGCTCAACTAAGAAGTATGTTACGATCTCATAGGGGCCTTTCACTTGAAAGAAGACTAAAAGCGGTCTATTGGTGGTGCTATATGCACTCACCAAGACCGCTTTCTATTTCAGATATATTAAATTGTATGCCTACAGATGAATCGATTGCTGCTATCTACAAACGGTTATCTGATTATTGCCAAATAGATCGCTCAATACCTCAATGGGGTGATGCTCCTGTTTGGAATGAGCTACATATGTCTACAGATTTTCCAACTTATTGGGATTAGTCACACACACTTTTTGTCCTATAACCCGAATTTGATAAATTCTAGCTGATCCATTTTTACCAATTTCTGTGGCCATTATATTTGTTGGAGAATTAGTAAATTCTTTACTATATTTGTTCGGTACAATAATGATAGCACCTTTTTCTGCAGATACTCTTCTGTCAAATTCCTCCAGTGTTATGGTTGGCATTAATGTTTTGCCTGCTGTCCATAGGGGGTTATCTGTAGTATGTACAAATACTTGTGTTGGTGTATTTTCGGTATAATACAAAATCGATGTATAGTATGTACCATATATATAAGTATGCTGTGTAGTAGATTTAATATATGGTTTGAATTGAAGGCCTGATTGGTCATATAAAATAGGGGTTACCGTTATAGTAATAGCTGTATACAAAATGATTAACGGTGTAGCTAAACCTATAGATAATGGTAACTTCTTGTTTCTATACTGTTTTGCTAATAGTGTAAATAATACTATTGTGATTAATGCAATGATTAGTGGTATTGGATTTAATTCAGGTGTTGCAATGCTGGCAGTTACAAATAAGACGGTATATATGCCTAATGGAATAGTAACAATATACTTAAAACTATTAGCCTTATTATTGAAGCTACTAGTAATAGCTTCAGCACCCCAGATGATACAAGGAATTATGGCTGGTAAAGTATAGGTTATATATTTCGTCGCTACTAATGAATAAAATAATACAATAATTATAAACCAGATGGCACCAATTAGATAAAAATCATTTTTCCATTTTATACTTTTGAGTCTGTAAATTACGGCTGGTGTCCAAGGTAACAGTGCAAGAGGAACAATGATTAAGTAATAATACCAAACGTTAAATTTCGGATGTTCTGATACTAGTGCTCGTTCCATATTATGCAGACCTAAGAAACCAGATATGAATTCTTGACCGTGAATCGAGTACATAGCGATGTACCATGGACTGGCAAGAACTATAAATAAGAGAATTCCCAAAGGATTAAATAATAATGTAATATCCTTAGCAAGTGAGTAATCATCCTTATCTTTTTTGGTGAACCATCGTGCAGCAATGAATAGTAATAGTATTAATCCAGGAAGAACAATACCAACGGGCCCTTTAGTTACGACCGCTAAGGCTGCTGCCCCATAGGCTTTCACCATGGAATGTTTATCGTTCTTGGTGAAAGCTAGATAAGAATAGCCGAAGATGGCTAGTGAAAAGAAGAATAGGAAGCCGTCTGTTATGACTGCGTGAGAAATGTACCAGAACTGTAAGGCACCAAACAAAAGTATGGCACTCGTAATTGCTATATGCGTGGACTCTTTAATGCGATACACAAGATGGTACATAAGCGCAACACTGCCACCAGCAATAAGTGTATTTGGTATGCGCGATGTAAAGTCAGATATGCCAAATAGTTTATAGCTTATCATGAGAGCCCAATAGGTGAGGGGCGGTTTATCATACCAGACTTGGTCATATATCATGGGGGATATCCATGAGTTATGTTTTAACATTGTAATAGCAGATAATACATAGTTAGATTCAACCGGATCGGTTATGGGTAGATAGGCATTATAGAAACCGTAACTTAGTACGGTCAATAAAAATAGCGCACCTATGCGCAGCATGTGATTGTTAATCATAATTACTCCTTACTTACATAGTTTATATTATTGTACTATAGGGCGTGTAATAATTAAACCAATGAAAGATAAAGCTTTTATCAATATGGAAATAGTTACAAAAAAATATTTATGAAATAATATATTGTATAGAATATTGTTTGTACAGAATACATGAAATGACTTTTATGTATACAAAATACATGCTATAATGAGCGCGTAAGATAAAACCGTTTCATTGAAATACTATTTTGTATAAAAATAGTAGAAAGAGGATTTATTATGAGAAAAGAACATGATTTCTTAGGTGAATTAGAAGTAGCTGATGAATTATATTACGGTGTACAAACAATTCGTGCATTAGAAAACTTCCATATTACAGGAAAACACTTGGACCAAGATTTTATCAAAGCCTTGGCAATGGTAAAAAAAGCATCTGCGTTAGCAAATATGAAAACTGGTCGCTTAAATGTATCTATTGGTAAAGCTATTGTACAAGCTGCGGACGAAGTAATTGAAGGTCAATTTGCTGACCAATTCCCTGTTGATCCAATTCAAGGTGGTGCAGGTACTTCTGTAAATATGAATATGAACGAAGTATTGGCTAACCGTGCTTGTGAAATTTTGGGTCATCCAAAAGGAAGCTATGATATTGTAAGCCCTAACAACCATTGTAATATGGCACAATCTACAAATGATGCTTTCCCAACAGCTATCAAGGTATGTGCGATCTTAAAATCTAAACCTTTACTTGAAGCATTACAACGCCTTGTTGACGAGCTTGAGAAAAAGGCTGATGAATATAGCGAAATTTTGAAGATGGGGCGTACTCACTTACAAGATGCGGTGCCAATTACATTAGGTCAAGAAATGGGTGCTTATGCATCCGGTGTTCGCCGCGGTATTAAACGTATTAAATCTGCCGTTGAAGGTGCACATGTAATTAACATGGGTGCTACTGCAGTTGGTACAGGTCTTAATGCGGAACCTAATTATATTCATGATGTAGCATACGAACTTAGTGAAGTAGTAGGCGAACCATTCTACACTGCGGAAAACTTAATTGATGCTACAAACAATACAGATATCTTTGCAGATATCTCCAGTGGTTTGAAAGTTACGGCTCTTGTATTGATTAAAATGGCTAACGACTTCCGCTTGATGGCATCCGGTCCTCGTTGTGGTATTGGGGAATTAAAATTGCCTGCTCGCCAACCTGGTTCTTCCATCATGCCAGGCAAGGTTAATCCTGTTATCGCCGAAGTATTGAACCAAGTATGTTACCAAGTTATCGGTAATGACCTTACAATTACATTGGCTGTAGAAAATGGTCAATTTGAATTGAACGTAATGGAACCTGTATTGGCTTACAATTTGTTCAATAATCTTTGCTACCTCAAAAACGGCGTAAATACATTCGTTGATAAATTACTCGTGGATCTTGAAGTGGATCGTGAACAATGCGAATACTGGTTGAATCGTTCCGTTGGTATCGTAACAGCATTGTTGCCACATCTTGGCTACGAAACAGCATCTTCTCTTGCAAAAGAAGCTTATACTACTGGTCGTGCTATCCGTGATATCATCTTGGAAAAAGGTTTATTGACTGAAGATGAAATTAATCATATCCTTTCTCCTAAAGAAATGACTCGCCCTGGTATTGCTGGAGCTAATCTTTTAAAACAAAAAGGCAACTAACATAGTCAGTTGTTTTGATACATGAATAAAGCATGAAAATGAAAGACTGTCAACCCTTTTGGTTGACAGTCTTTTTTAATACTGATAGAATTATATATTGCAAAAGTAGCGTTTCCTGCTTTTGGATATAAAACTATAACTTGAATAGTGATGAGGTTTTCTTCCAAGGTTGTGCTTGGTTAATGGAAAGCAAGGTTATTTTAAAAATAAAATGGGCCTTGCTTTATTTGGCGTTATCTGAGCAGGAAAACTGAGACCTGTAAGATGTCTTTTCCGTGCCGTTATAGAAAATGGTAGACCAGTGTGTTTTGATAGGGGTGAAAGCAAATATGTTCAAACCTGAACAGGTAGGCAAACGAACTCGTTATACGTACGCTAAAATTAACGAAGTTATCAAGATGCCGCATTTATTGGACATTCAGCGTAAATCGTATGAGTGGTTCTTGGAGAGTGGTTTACAAAATATTTTCAACGATATTTCTCCGATTAAAGACAATTCAGGTAATCTAGTACTTTCTTTCGAAGGTTTCAGCTTAGGTGAACCTAAGTATGATATTAATGAATGTAAAAACCGTGATGCTACTTATGCAGCACCACTTCGTGTAAATGTTCGCTTGGTAAATAATGATCCAGAAAATATGGATATTAAAGAACAAGAAGTATTCATGGGCGATTTCCCATTGATGACTGATACAGGTACTTTCATCATCAATGGTGCAGAACGTGTAATCGTATCCCAATTGGTACGTTCTCCAGGCGTTTACTACAATAAAGAAATCGATACAATGGGTAACCGTTTGTACGATTCCACAGTTATTCCTAACCGTGGCGCATGGATTGAACTTGAAACTGATGCTAGCGAAGTTGTGGCTGTTCGTATTGACCGTAACCGTAAATTACCAGCTACTGTATTGGTACGTGCATTAGGTTGGGATACTAATGAAAGCATCCTTGACCTCTTCTGGAATGGTAAAACTGATGAAGATGGTTTACCAGTATATGATGAACGCATCGTTCGTACATTAGAAAAAGATACAACTCAATCTGCCGATGAAGCATTGGTTGAAATCTATAAAAAATTACGTCCAGGCGAGCCTCCTACTGTAGAGTCCGCTCGTAACTTGTTCGATAACTTGTTCTTCGATGCACGTCGTTATGACTTGGCGCGCGTTGGTCGTTACAAATTGAACAAAAAACTTGGCTGGCGTCAACGCATGTTGGGTCAAACATTGGCACAACCTATCGTAGATCCAGAGACTGGCGAAATTATCCTTGATGCAGGTGTACAAGTTGGGGAAGAACAACTTGATATCGTAGCAAATAGCCATGTATTTGATGGCGAAGGTTTCGCTGAATTCTACATCGTAAATAACGATGGTGTAGAGTCCAAAGTTATTTGCAACAACTGCAACTTGCCATTCGATCACCGCACAGTAACTCGCGAAGATATGATCGCTAACATCTCTTACTTGCTCAACCTTATGGATGGTGCAGGTCATACAGATGATATCGACCATTTGGGTAACCGTCGTCTTCGTTGCGTAGGTGAATTGTTGCAAAACCAATTCCGTATTGGTTTAACTCGTATGGAACGTGTTGTTCGTGAACGTATGACAATTCAAGAAATCGAATCTATCACGCCTCAAGCGTTGATTAATATTCGTCCTGTAGTGGCAGCAATCAAAGAATTCTTTGGTTCTTCCCAATTGTCTCAGTTCATGGACCAAACAAACCCATTAGCAGAATTGACTCACAAACGTCGTCTATCTGCCCTTGGCCCTGGTGGTTTATCTCGTGAGCGTGCAGGCTTCGAAGTTCGTGACGTGCATCACTCTCACTATGGCCGCATGTGTCCAATCGAAACTCCAGAAGGTCCAAACATCGGTTTGATCAACTCCTTGTCTAACTATGCGAAAGTAAATGAATTTGGTTTCATTGAAGCTCCATACCGTAAGGTTGAAAAAATCTATGGTACAGGTGAAGATGCAGACAAAGTTATCAAGGTTCGTGTATCCGATTCCGTTGTATATATGACAGCTGATGAAGAAGAAGGCATGACAATTGCCCAAGCGAACTCTCCAATCGATGCTGAAGGTTACTTTACTAATGAACACGTAGCTTGTCGTCGTGGTCATGATGTATTAGAAGTTACACCTGATAAGGTTGACTACATGGACGTTAGTCCAAAAGAAGTTGTATCCATCGGTACAGCTATGATTCCATTCCTTGAAAATGACGATGCTAACCGTGCCTTGATGGGTGCGAACATGCAACGTCAAGCGGTACCACTTTTGCGTGCGCAAGCTCCACTTGTTGGTACAGGTATGGAATATACAGCAGCTACTGACTCCGGTGTTTGCGTACTTGCCCGTGAAGCTGGTAAAGTTGTACGTTGCTGGGGTAATGAAATCCACGTTCTTCGCGATAGCGATGGTCGTGTTGATGTATACCGTATGAATAAATTCCTTCGTTCTAACCAATCCACATGCTTTAACCAAAAACCAATCGTTAATCGTGGCGACCATGTTGTAAAAGGTCAAGTATTGGCTGATGGTCCTGCTACTGATGGCGGTGAATTGGCGTTAGGTTATAACGTTCTTGTAGCGTTCATGCCTTGGGAAGGTTATAACTACGAAGATGCGATCTTGCTTAGTGAAGAGCTTTGTAAAGAAGATATCTATACATCCATTCATATTGAAGAGTACGAATGTGATGCGCGCGACACTAAATTAGGTGCTGAAGAAATCACTCGTGAATTACCTAATACTGGTGATGACACACTTAAAAACCTTGATGAAGATGGTATCATCTGCATTGGTGCAGAAGTACATCCTGGCGACATTCTCGTAGGTAAAGCTACACCAAAAGGTGAAACTGAATTAACACCTGAAGAACGCTTATTGCGCGCTATCTTTGGTGATAAAGAACGCGAAGTTCGCGACACATCCTTGCGCGTACCTCATGGCGAATCTGGTAAAGTTGTAGACGTTAAAGTCTTCACTCGTGAAAACGGTGACGAATTACAACCAGGTGTAAATAAACTTGTTCGCGTATACATCGCTCAAAAACGTAAGATTCATGAAGGCGATAAAATGGCGGGCCGTCATGGTAACAAAGGTGTCGTTTCTCGCGTTATGAGAAAAGAAGATATGCCATTCCTTCCAGATGGTACTCCAGTGCAAATCGTATTGAACCCATTGGGCGTACCTTCTCGTATGAACATCGGTCAGGTTCTTGAAACTCACTTGGGTTGGGCTGTTCAAGGCTTAGGTATGAAAATCAAAGCTACAGACCTTCACATCCAAAACGTGTTGAAAGAAGCTCGTACAGATGCATCTTATTGGGAACAAATTGACGCTATTCGCGGCTTATATGCTGAAATTGAAGAATTAGAAGCAAAAGCTAAAGAAGATGTGACTGTTCCTCATTTCGACATCGATGAAAAAATCATCGACTTGAAATCTCAAATTCTTGGTCATGTAGAATCTGCAGCGCAAAAGAAACTTGAAGCTCTTGGCGGCGAAGCTCGTTATCAAGAACTTAAAGCTATTGAAGCTAAATACAATGCACTTCATGTAGAATTCTTTGACTCTGAAGAAGATGCTCCAGAAATGGATCCAGCTCTTGTAGAAGAATTAGAAGCTATTAATAAAGTTAAAACTACATTGAACCATATTGAATCTGCTCGTGCTAAACGCGTTGAAATTCGTCATGAACTCGAAGGCCTTGGTTACGATTATGAAACATATGGCATGCCAAAACCAGATGTAGCTGGTATTCACATTGCTACACCTGTATTTGATGGTGCGCATGAAAAAGACGTATTTGAAACATTAGGCATTGCTGGTCGTTCCGATGATGGTAAAACAGTATTGTACGATGGTCGTACTGGTGAACCTATGGATAACCGTGTAACTGTTGGTTACGTATACATGCTTAAACTCCATCACTTGGTTGATGATAAAATCCATGCTCGTTCCACAGGTCCGTACTCCCTTGTTACACAACAACCATTGGGCGGTAAAGCTCAATTCGGTGGTCAACGTTTCGGGGAAATGGAAGTTTGGGCTCTCGAAGCATATGGCGCAGCTTATACACTTCAAGAGCTATTAACTGTTAAGTCTGACGACGTTGTTGGTCGTGTGAAAGCATACGAAAAAATCGTTAAAGGCGAAAACATCCCTGAACCAGGTGTACCTGAGTCCTTCAAGGTATTGCTCAAAGAACTTCAAAGTATTGGTCTTGATGTAAAAATCTTGAATGAAGATCAAGAAGAAGTTGTTATGAAAGAACTTGATGACGAAGATGAAGTGGTAGAAACTGGCATTGAAGAAGTTATGGATGGCAGTGCAGTAGAAACTGATGAAGTAACTGTAGTAGAGCCAGAAGTAGAGGAAGAAGCACCTGCTGATAACGGCGGTGAAGATGATATCCTTAGCCAATTGGCATTCCCAATGGGCGATTCCTCTAACGATGAAGACTAAAACTATCTATAAGGAAGGGAGCGATAGTAGTGCTAGACGTAAATGAATTCGATTCCATGCGAATCGGTTTAGCCTCTCCAGAGCAGATCTTAGCTTGGTCTCATGGGGAAGTTAAGAAACCTGAAACTATTAACTACCGTACGTTGAAGCCAGAACGTGATGGTCTATTCTGCGAACGCATTTTTGGACCAACAAAGGACTGGGAATGTCACTGCGGCAAATATAAACGCATTCGCCATAAAGGCGTAGTCTGCGATAAATGTGGTGTAGAGGTTACACGTGCAAAAGTACGTCGTGAACGTATGGGCCATATCCAATTGGCTACTCCTGTATCTCACATTTGGTACTTCAAAGGTATCCCATCCCGTATGGGCCTTATCCTTGACGTATCCCCACGTTCCTTGGAACGCGTATTATACTTTGCTTCCTACATCGTAGTAGATCCAGCTGGTACTCCATTGGCAAAACGCCAATTGTTGTCCGAGCAAGAGTACCGCGAATATGAAGCTCAGTTTAACGAAGACGGTTATACTATCGGTGGTAAATCCGTTGTAATCGAAACAGTAGCTCAACGTAACGAACGTTTAGCTATCGTTCGTGAAGCACAACGCAAAGAGCGCTATAATGCTGCTCTTCGCGATGATGCAACAATCCCAGAAGCAGATAAAGAATACGAAGAACTAACTCGTGAAGAGCGTTATGAATTAGGCGCTGCTGAAGAGGTTCTCTTCGCATGTATCGACATGGGTGCTGAGGCTGTAAAAGCTCTTTTATCAGAACTTGATCTCGAAGCATTGAATGCTGAATTGCGCGAAGAATTGAATACTGCAAGTGGTCAACGTAAAATTCGTGCGGTTCGTCGTTTAGAAGTGGTAGAAGCATTCCGTCAATCTGGCAATCGCCCAGAATGGATGATTATGGATGTTGTTCCTGTTATCCCACCTGAATTGCGCCCTATGGTTCAATTAGATGGTGGTCGTTTCGCTACATCTGACCTCAATGATTTGTACCGTCGTGTTATCAACCGTAACAACCGTTTGAAACGTTTGTTAGATTTAGGTGCTCCTGATATCATTGTGCGCAACGAAAAACGTATGCTTCAAGAAGCTGTTGACGCATTGATCGATAATGGTCGCCGTGGTCGTCCTGTAACAGGCCCTGGTAACCGTCCATTAAAATCCTTGTCCGATATGCTTAAAGGTAAACAAGGTCGTTTCCGTCAAAACTTGCTTGGTAAACGTGTTGACTACTCCGGTCGTTCCGTTATCGTAGTAGGTCCTGAACTTAAAATGCACCAATGTGGTTTGCCTAAAGAAATGGCATTGGAATTGTTCAAACCTTTCGTTATGAAACGTTTGGTAGAGCGTGGTCAAGCATCCAATATTAAGGCTGCTAAACGCCAAGTAGAAAGAATCGGTCCTGGTGTATGGGAAGCCTTGGAAGAGGTAATCAAAGAACATCCAGTTCTCTTGAACCGTGCCCCTACATTGCATAGACTTGGTATCCAAGCCTTCGAACCAATCCTTTGGGAAGGCCGTGCTATCAAATTGCATCCATTAGTATGTACAGCCTTCAACGCCGACTTTGACGGTGACCAAATGGCATGTCATTTACCATTGTCCGTAGAAGCACAAGCGGAAGCTCGTACATTGATGCTTTCTAGCCATAATATCTTGTCCACTAAGGACGGTAAGCCAGTAGCAGTACCATCTCAAGATATGATCTTGGGTACATACTACTTAACAGTTGTACGTGAAGATACTCGTGATAAAGCAAAAACATTTGCTACTTATGATGAAGTAATGCTTGCATACGAATCTCATATTATTGGCTTGCAAGATATTCTTTATATCCGTTTACCTGACCATGGCCGTGTAGAAACAACGGCAGGTCGCTTGATCTTCAACAATGCGCTATTCCCAGAATTGTGGCAATATGAAAAACGTGAAGATGGCACTTACTCTTTAGGTAAGGTTATGGATAAGAAAACAGTTGGTAAATTGGTTGACCAATGCTTCCAATTGTTTGGCAATGAAAAGACTGCAGAACTCTTGGACCGTATTAAATCCTTGGGTTACTCCTTCGCACGTCGCGCAGGTATGACTGTAGCTATTGCAGATATTAAAGTACCAGAAGTAAAAACTGGCTTGTTAGACACAGCGGAACAAGAAGTAGAAAAAGTATCTCGCTTGTATCGTCGTGGTCTTATTACAGAAGAAGAACGTTACCGTAAAACTATCCAATTGTGGACTCAAGCAACAGAAGATGTTACTGATGCCATGATGGATAATATGGCGCGCGATAAAGATGGCTTCAACCCTGTTTACATGATGGCTATCTCTGGTGCCCGTGGTAATAAACAACAGATCCGTCAGCTTGCTGGTATGCGTGGTTTGATGGCCGATCCATCTGGTCGTATTATCGACTTGCCAATCAAAGCAAACTTTAAAGAAGGCTTGACTGTATTGGATTACTTTACATCCTCTCATGGTGCTCGTAAAGGTTTGGCCGATACGGCGCTTCGTACAGCTGACTCCGGTTACTTGACTCGTCGTCTTGTTGACGTATCTCAAGACGTTATCGTTCGCGAGGACGATTGTGACGTTGTAGGTATCGATCTCGTTCGTGAACGCGCTCGTTTGGCTACATCTCCACGTCAAGCATTGGAATTGTTAAAAGATAAACTTATTGGTCGTGTATTAGATAAAGATGTTGTGAATGTAGAAACAGGGGAACTTGTTGTACCTTCCGAAACTATCTTAGACGAACAATGTTTAGCTGATATTGCTGAATCCGGTGTAACATCTATCGCATTGCGCGGTGTACATTTAGGTTCTGACAGCGATATCAACCATACTAACTTGGTTCAAAAAATTATTCTTGGTGAAAGCGATGACAGCATCCGTGCAACATTAAAAGAAACTATGGTTCAAAATATGTTGAATAAGGACACTGTACATGCTATCGTTGACAGCGAAGGTGTAGAAATCTTCCCTGCTGATACACGTCTCACTGAAGAAGGCATCGAAGCTATCCTTAACTCCGATGTAAAAGAAGTACAAGTACGCAACAACGAAATCCACGGTATCGAAGTGGAGGCAATCGTTGAGGGTACTGGCGTTATTGAACCATTAAAAGATCGTATCGTAGGTCGTATTGCAGCTGAAGAATTGGTTAATAAAGAAACTGGCGAAGTTATCGTTCCTCTTAACGGTGAAATCACAGAACCATTGGCTGATGAAGTTGTAAAACACTATGAAACAGTTAAAATCCGTTCCGTATTAACTTGCCGCAGCCCTTATGGCGTATGTCGCAAGTGCTATGGTCGCGACCTTGGTACAGGCGGTCAAGTTCAAGTTGGTGAAGCTGTAGGCATTATTGCAGCGCAATCCATCGGTGAACCTGGTACTCAGTTGACAATGCGTACATTCCATACAGGTGGTGTCGCTGGTGACGATATTACACAAGGTTTGCCACGTGTCGAAGAATTGTTCGAGGCGCGTAAACCAAAACGTAATGCTATCATCGCAGAAAATGAAGGTACAGTTCGCGTTGTACCTAACGAAGGTAAAAAAGGTACTAATACAATCTTCATTACTGGCGAAGACGGTATTGAACTTGATTACCTCATCCCTTATGGTTCTCGCATTATCGTTAAAGACGGTGATGTTGTATCCTTAGGCGCACGTTTGACAGAAGGTTCTATTAACCCTCATGACATTATGCGTGTAATGGGGACTGAAGCAACTCAACGTTACCTCGTTTACGAAGTACAAAAAGTATATAAATCTCAAGGTGTAGAAATTAACGATAAACATATCGAAGTTATCGTTCGTCAAATGCTTCATAAAGTAAAAGTTGAAACAGCTGGCGATGCAGATATGCTTCCAGGGGATATGGTCGACGTTAATACCTTTGACGAAGAAAACCGTCGTCTTACTCTTAATGGCCGTGAAAATGCTACAGGCAAACGTACATTGTTGGGTATTACTAAAGCTGCATTGGCTACGGATTCCTTCTTGTCTGCTGCGTCCTTCCAAGAAACAACACGTGTTCTTACAGATGCCGCTATCAAAGGTAAAATCGATCCATTATTGGGCTTAAAAGAAAACGTAATCATCGGTAAATTGATCCCTGCTGGTACTGGCATGAGCCGTTACCGTAAGATTGAGGTTGTTAAAAACACACCTGAAATCATCGATATTACAGAAGAAGCTGCTGTAGAAGAATAATCTATTGCAATAGAAGAGAGCGTGCCTTAGGGCACGCTCTTTTTTATAGATACTAAATTTCTCTGTTAAGATGTAATTGTCAGAAAGAATAAATAAACCTATACGTTTAATAATATAGATATATTGAATATGGTTAATAAAATTGAAATAAAAAATGACTATTTATTTTTCAGTTATATCAATTATGCATACATGAAATGTGATTAATTAAAATAATATGAAAATCATGTATAAAAATGAGAATAAAATAGCTGTTTTTGCATAAAAATTACATATATTGTTATATGATTCGCTATTATGAAACGCACGGAAACGTGTACACATAAAATGCAGTTGTATAGCGGTGTGGAGCGTCGAAAAACGTTTGACATGTGATTGTGTAATTGGTATACTTACATAGTGCTCAGGGGCAAGTATGCCTAAGTAGCATAATTTCGTAAGGAGAATTTTACTATGGACATTGCCCATCTGAAGTCGATGAACAAAACAATCGGTGCCAAGCAAACGTTGAAAAACATTGCACGAGGGACTGTGAAGTATGTGTTCGTAGGACATGATAGTGATGAAAGTGTAGTTGGACCTATACGAAATGCTTGTGCTGAACAGGGAATACCTGTGAATGACAAGCACACTATGGATGACCTTGGTCGTGCGTGTCGCATTAAGGTGCGGGCCACAGCGGTAGGTATCCTACGTTAATCTTGGTAATATCCGATGTAACAATTTGTTATGACGGATCAATTATAAATCTCAAATTTGGAAAGGAGGTGCCCAAATGCCAACAATTAATCAGCTAGTACGCAAAGGTCGCATGAGCTTGACTAAAAAATCTACAGCTCCAGCACTTCAAGAATCTCCACAAAAACGTGGTGTATGTACTCGTGTGTACACAGCTACTCCAAAGAAACCAAACTCCGCGCTTCGTAAAGTTGCCCGTGTACGTTTGACAAACGCTATTGAAGTAACTGCTTACATCCCAGGCATTGGTCACAATTTACAAGAACACAGTGTTGTACTTATCAGAGGCGGTCGTGTAAAAGACCTTCCAGGTGTGCGTTATCACATCGTTCGTGGTGCATTGGATACAGCTGGCGTACAAAACCGTATGCAAAGTCGTTCCAAATACGGCGCGAAAAAAGCTAAAAAATAATTTTAGCCGTTAAACGAAACTAACACACATCATTATAAAGGAGGAATTGAACATGCCAAGAAAAGGCCCTGTTCCGAAACGTGATGTACTTCCAGATCCGGTGTACAACAGCAAATTAGTAACACGTTTCATTAACAAAGTTATGTACGATGGCAAAAAAGGCATTGCTGAAACTATCGTATATGATGCATTCGAAATTATTCGTTCCAAAATGGGTCAAGACCCAATGGAAGTTTTTGATCAAGCATTGAAAAATGTTATGCCTGTACTTGAAGTACGTGCTCGCCGTATCGGTGGTGCGAACTACCAAGTGCCAGTTGAAGTTCGTGCTGATCGCCGTCAAACACTCGGTATTCGCTGGGTTGTAAACTATGCTCGTCTTCGTGGTGAACGCACTATGAAAGAACGCTTAGCAGGCGAATTGATGGACGCTTTCAACAATGCAGGCGCTGCAATCAAGAAAAAAGAAGATACTCATAAAATGGCAGAAGCTAATAAAGCATTTGCTCATTATCGTTGGTAATAAGAGGTGACAACTGTGGCAAGAGAGTTTTCCCTAGCAAAAACTCGTAATATCGGTATCATGGCTCACATCGATGCTGGTAAAACAACAACTACAGAACGTATCCTCTACTATACAGGTATTGTTCACAAAATCGGCGAAGTACATGAAGGTGCTGCTACGATGGACTGGATGGCGCAAGAACAAGAACGTGGTATCACAATCACTTCTGCTGCGACAACATGTCACTGGAAAGATCATCGTATCAACATCATCGATACTCCTGGTCACGTTGACTTTACTGTAGAAGTAGAACGTTCTCTACGTGTACTTGACGGTTCTGTTGCGGTATTCAGTGCTAAAGGCGGCGTTGAACCACAATCCGAAACAGTATGGCGTCAAGCTTCTAACTACGGCGTACCTCGTATCGCTTATGTAAATAAGATGGATACTGTAGGTGCTGACTTCTTCAACGTAGTTGATATGATGAAATCCCGTTTGGGTGCAAATTCCGTAGCTATTCAAGTGCCAATTGGCGCTGAAGATACTTTCGAAGGCATCATCGATTTGATGACTATGAAAGCGGAAATTTACAAATCCGATGACGGTAAAGAATATGAAATCACTGATATCCCAGCAGAATATCAAGAAGTAGCTGAAGCTCGTCGCGAAATGATGATCGATGCTATCGCTGAAACTGATGACGATATTATGATGAAATATTTGGAAGGTGAAGAAATCTCCATTGAAGAATTGAAAACAGCATTGCGTAAAGCAGTTATTGCTAACCAATTGTTCCCAGTTCTTTGTGGTTCTTCCTACAAAAATAAAGGTGTACAAATGTTATTGGACGCTGTTGTAGATTACATGCCAGCTCCTATCGACATTCCAGCTATTAAAGGTGTCGTTCCTGGTACCGAAGAAGAAACTACTCGTCCTTCTTCCGATGATGAACCATTCTCCGCATTGGCATTCAAAATCATGGCTGACCCATATGTTGGTAAATTAGCGTTCTTCCGTGTGTACTCCGGTACATTGGAATCCGGTTCCTACGTTTTCAACTCCACAAAAGGTAAGAAAGAACGTATCGGCCGTATTCTTCAAATGCACGCTAACACTCGTAAAGAAATCGACATGGTTTACGCTGGCGACATCGCTGCAGCTGTAGGCTTGAAAGATACTACTACTGGTGATACTCTTTGTGATGAAAAGAATCCTGTAATTCTTGAATCCATGGAATTCCCTGAACCAGTTATCTCCGTTGCTGTTGAACCTAAAACAAAAGCTGACCAAGAAAAAATGGGTACAGCTCTTGCTCGTTTGGCAGAAGAAGATCCTACTTTCAAAGTTCGTACTGATGAAGAAACAGGTCAAACTATTATCTCCGGTATGGGCGAACTTCACTTGGATATCATCGTTGACCGTATGAACCGTGAATTCAAAGTAGAATGTAACGTAGGTAAACCTCAAGTAGCTTATCGCGAAACTATCCGTAAAGCTGTTAAATCTGAAGGTAAATTCGTTCGTCAATCTGGTGGTCGTGGTCAATATGGTCACTGCTGGTTGGAATTAATTCCTCAAGAACCAGGTGCTGGCTTCGAATTTGAAAATAAGGTCGTAGGTGGTGCAATTCCTCGTGAATACATCGGACCTGTTGAAAATGGTGTTAAAGAAGCTATGGAATCCGGTGTTATCGCTGGTTATCCAATGGTTGACATCAAAGTTATCGTATTTGACGGCTCCTACCATGACGTTGACTCCAACGAAATGGCCTTCAAAATCGCTGGTTCCATGGGCTTTAAAGAAGGTGCTCGCAAAGCAGACCCTGCATTGCTTGAACCATATATGTCCGTAGAAGTAGACGTTCCTGAAGAATACATGGGCGACGTTATCGGTGACTTGAACTCCCGTCGTGGTCGCATGGACGGCATGGAAGCTCGTAATGGTAACCAACATATCAAAGCATATGTTCCATTGAGCGAAATGTTCGGTTACGCAACTGACCTTCGTTCCAAAACTCAAGGTCGCGGTAACTACTCCATGACATTCGATCATTACGAAGAAGTTCCTAAGAAAATTGCTGAAGAAATTCAAGCAAAGAAAAACGGTTAATCTTACATTAGATTAATAGAATTACTATTTTCCTCGGAGGATAATTTAAAATGGCTAAAGAAAAATTTGAACGTACGAAACCGCATGTTAACATCGGTACAATCGGTCACGTTGACCATGGTAAAACTACTTTGACTGCTGCAATCACTAAAGTATTGGCTGAAAAAGGCCAAGCTGATTTCCAAGATTACAGCATGATCGATAAAGCTCCAGAAGAACGTGAACGCGGTATCACAATCAACACTGCACACGTTGAATACGAAACTGAAAACCGTCACTATGCACACGTTGACTGCCCAGGCCATGCTGACTATGTTAAAAACATGATCACTGGTGCGGCTCAAATGGACGGCGCTATCTTGGTATGTTCCGCAGCTGACGGCCCTATGCCTCAAACTCGCGAACACATCTTGTTGGCTCGCCAAGTTGGTGTTCCTGCAATCGTAGTATTCTTGAACAAAGCTGACATGGTTGACGATGAAGAATTGATCGAATTAGTAGAAATGGAAGTTCGTGAACTTCTTTCCTCCTACGAATTCCCTGGCGACGAAGTACCTATCGTTGTAGGTTCCGCTTTGAAAGCTTTGGAAGGCGACGCTCAATATGTAGCTAAAATCGACGAATTGATGGCAGCTGTAGACTCCTACATCCCAACTCCAGTTCGTGATACTGACAAACCTTTCTTGATGCCTGTGGAAGACGTATTCACAATCACTGGTCGTGGTACGGTAGCAACTGGCCGTGTTGAACGTGGTCAAGTAAACGTAGGCGACACAGTAGAAGTTGTAGGCTTGAAAGAAAAAGCTGAACAATACGTAGTAACTGGTCTTGAAATGTTCCGTAAAACTTTGGATTCTGCAGTAGCAGGTGATAACGTTGGTGCATTGCTTCGTGGTGTAGACCGCAAAGACATCGAACGTGGTCAAGTATTGGCTAAACCAGGTTCCATCAAACCACACACAAAATTCAAAGCAGAAGTATACGTATTGACTAAAGAAGAAGGTGGCCGTCATACTCCATTCTTCTCCAACTACCGTCCACAATTCTACTTCCGTACAACAGACGTAACAGGTGTTGTAAACCTTCCTGAAGGTGTAGAAATGTGTATGCCTGGCGATAACGTAACAATGGATATCGAATTGATCACTCCAATCGCTATCGAAGAAGGTCTTCGTTTCGCGATCCGCGAAGGTGGCCATACAGTAGGCGCTGGCGTTGTAACTGAAATCGAAGGTTAATTTAACCTTTTATGCTCATCGTAGTGATGCGTTGAGCACAATACATGCAGCATTCAGAGCGGCAGTAATGCCGCTCTAGTGTTGTGTTTTTAAACTATGAAGTAGAAGGTTGCCTCTGCGGAGGAGAATTTCTATGGAGCAGCCCATTCATGAAATGGACGACAGGAGGAATTATTAATAATGGCTAAACAGCAAAAAATCCGTATTCGCCTTAAGGCATACGACCACAAAGCTCTCGATCAAAGCGCTGCTAAGATCGTAGACACTGCAAAAAGAAATGGCGCTATGGTATCTGGTCCGATTCCATTGCCAACAGAAAAGAATATCTTCACAATTCTTCGTTCTGTACACGTAAACAAAGATTCTCGTGAACAATTCGAAATGCGTACACATAAACGCTTAATCGATATTCTTGAACCAAATTCGAAAACAGTAGATGCTATCACTCGTTTAGATTTACCAGCTGGTGTATCTATTGAAATAAAACTATAAGGAGGTGCGATAATGTCTAAAGCTATTTTGGGTAAAAAATTAGGAATGACTCAAGTCTTCACAGCTGAAGGCCAATTAGTTCCTGTAACAGTAGTGGAAACTACCCCAAGCGTTGTAGTGCGCGTTAAGACTGTTGAAACAGACGGCTACGAAGCAGTACAAATTGGTTACGGTTCCATTAAAGAAAAACATTTAACAAAACCTGTAAAAGGTCAGTTCGACAAAGCTGGCGTAGCTCCAGTTAAATATCTTCGCGAAGTTCGCGTAGCTAATGCAGCTGACTACACAGTAGGCCAAACTCTGGCAGCTGATATCTTCGCAGAAGGTGAATTGGTGGACGTAGTGGGTACAGGTAAAGGTAAGGGTTTTGCTGGCACAATTAAACGCCATAACTTCTCCCGTGGTCCTGAAACTCATGGTTCTAAATCTCACCGTGAACCTGGTTCCATCGGTCCTATGATCTCCGGTGGCGGCGGTAAGGTATACAAAGGTAAAAAACTCCCTGGACAAATGGGTGGTTACAGAGTTACCGTACAACGCTTATCCGTTGTGAAAGTTGATGCTGAACGTAACCTTTTATTGGTTAAAGGTGGTATCCCAGGCGCTAAAGGTAGCTTGGTTATGGTTCGCAACACGGTTAAACCTGTTAAATAATCATTTGTCGAAAGGAGGATTATGTAATGCCTACAGTAGCAACATATAATCAATCCGGCGTTAAAGTCGGTGAAATACAGTTAAACGATGCAGTATTCGGCGTTGAAGTTAACGAAGCCGTAATGCATCAAGCCGTAGTTCGTCAATTGTCTAACGAACGTCTCGGCACACATGCAACAAAAACTAGAGGTATGGTTCGTGGCGGTGGCCGCAAACCTTGGAAACAAAAAGGTACTGGTCGTGCACGTTCCGGTTCCAGCCGTTCCCCAATCTGGATTGGTGGCGGTACTACATTTGGTCCACAACCTCGCAGCTATTACAAAGCTATGCCTCGTAAGGCTAGACGTTTAGCAGTTAAATCTGCTCTTAGCGATAAAGTGAATAATAGCGAATTATACGTTTTGGAAGAAATCACATTAGCAGCTCCTAAAACTAAAGAAGTATTGAATATTATCAATAGCTTCAATGTTGGTGATGCAAAAGTATTGTTCATCACTGAAGGTGATGTAAATGTTGAACGTTCCGCTCGCAACATCCAAGGTGTTAAAGCATTGGCTTGCGAAGGTATGAACATTTTCGATCTTCTTCATTACGATAAGCTCTTCATTACTAAAGGTGCTGTCGCAAAAATCGAGGAGGTACTTGGATAATGCAATTACATGATGTACTAATCCGCCCGGTTATTACCGAAAAATCCACTATGCTTATGGAAGAAGGCAAATACACTTTCCGTGTGCCTTTGACTGCAAATAAAGTGCAAATCCGTCAAGCAGTTGAAAAAATCTTCAATGTAAAAGTAGAAAAAGTAGCTACTATTCGCGTTTTAGGCAAAACTAAACGCATGGGTCGTACACAAGGTAAACGTAGCGATTACAAAAAAGCTATCGTTACTTTGAAAGCTGGCGAATCCATTGAATTCTTTGAAGGTGTCTAAGAGTCTAGTTGTAAGGAGGCCCACTAATGGCAATTAAATCATTTAAACCGTACTCCGCTGGTCGCCGGTTTATGACAGTATCCGCCTTCGACGAAATCACAGCAAGCAAACCAGAAAAATCTTTGCTCGCTAAGATTTCCCAAAAAGGTGGTCGTAACAATACTGGTAAAATGACAGTTCGTCACCAAGGTGGCGGTCATAAACGTCAATATCGTATTATTGACTTCAAACGTACTAAAGATAATATTCCAGCTAAAGTAGCAACAATCGAGTATGATCCTAACCGTTCTTCTCGTATCGCTTTGCTTAACTACGCTGATGGTGAAAAACGCTACATTTTAGCTCCTAACGGTCTAAAAGTTGGTGACGTTGTATTCTCCGGCCCTGAGTCCGATATTAAACCTGGTAACTGCTTACCATTGGCTAATATTCCAGACGGTACACAAATCCACAATATCGAATTGAAAATCGGTAAAGGTGGCCAAATCGTTCGTTCCGCTGGTACATCTGCTCAATTGATGGGTAAAGATAATGGCTACGCTATTCTTCGTTTACCATCTGGTGAAATGCGTCGTGTTCGTCAAGAGTGCCGTGCAACAGTAGGTGTTGTTGGTAACGCTGACCACAGCAACCTTGTAATTGGTAAAGCTGGTCGTCATCGTTGGATGGGCGTTCGCCCTGGCAACCGTGGTGTTGTAATGAACCCTTGTGACCATCCACATGGTGGTGGTGAAGGTAAATCTCCTGTTGGTCGTAAACATCCTGTTACACCTTGGGGCAAACCAGCACATGGTGTTAAAACTCGCGACAAGAAAAAAGCTTCTAACAGCTTAATCATTAAACGTCGTACAAAATAGGATAAAGGAAAGGAGATAAAATAGTGTCCAGATCTATTAAAAAAGGCCCTTTCGTAGCAGATCATTTGCTTAAGAAAGTTGAAGCTTTAAACGAAACTAACGAAAAGAAAGTTGTAAAAACCTGGTCCCGTGCCTCTACTATTATCCCAAGTTTTGTAGGCCACACAATTGCTGTGCATGATGGTCGCAAACATGTACCTGTATTCATTACAGAAGATATGGTAGGTCATAAATTAGGTGAGTTCGCTCCTACACGTACTTTCAAAGGTCACGGTAAGGACGAAAAATCTACAGGCAAAAAATAGGAGGAAATAATACATGGAAGCAAAAGCAATCGCTAGACATATCCGAATCGCGCCTCGTAAAATCCGTATCGTTGCAGATTTAGTGCGCGGTAAAAACATCGGCGAAGCATTTGCCATCTTGAAGTTCACTCCGAAAGTTGGCGCTGATGTAGTAGAAAAAGTTATGCGTTCTGCAATCGCAAACGCTGAACATAATTTCGATATGAATGTTGACAATCTTTACGTATCCGAGATCTTCGTTGATCAAGGCCCTACATTAAAACGCATTCATCCTCGTTCCCGTGGTCAAGCTTTCAAAATTTTGAAACGCACTAGCCATGTAACAGTAGTAGTTAAAGAAAGAGCTTAAGAAGGAGGGAAACAGAGTGGGTCAAAAAGTTAATCCACACGGTTTGCGTGTCGGTATCGTAAAAGATTGGGACGCAAAATGGTATGCAGATAAAGATTTCGCTGCTAATCTTCATGAAGACGTAAAAATTCGTAACTTCTTGAAAGAAACCCTTTTCATTGCTGGTATTTCCCGCATTGAAATCGAGCGTACAAATAAACGTATTAAATTGACTATCCACACTGCAAAACCAGGTATGGTTATCGGTCGTGGTGGTGCTGGTATCGAAGATATCAAAAAAGCAATGACTCGTTTCACTGACAAACAAGTGGACGTTAACATCGCAGAAATTAAACAAGCAGACATGGATGCAATCTTGGTTGCAGAAAACATTGCTAGCCAATTGGAACGCCGTATCGGTTTCCGTCGTGCAATGAAACAAGCTGTAGGTCGTACAATGCGCTTAGGTGCAAAAGGTATTAAAATCATGGTAAGCGGTCGTCTTGGCGGTGCTGAAATCGCTCGTAGCGAATCCTACCGTGAAGGTTCTATTCCTTTGCATACACTTCGTGCAGACATCGACTACGGTACTGCTGAAGCTCATACAACATATGGTTGTATCGGCATTAAAGTATGGATTTACAAAGGTGAAGTTTTGCCAGAAGCAAAACAACCTGCTAAGAAGGAAGAAGGTGGCAAGTAATGCTTATTCCAAAGCGCGTAAAACATCGTAAGCAATTCCGCGGCCGTATGAAAGGTCGTGCTATGCGCGGTAATACAGTGTCTCATGGTGAGTTCGGCTTGGTAGCATGCGAACCATCTTGGATCACTAACCGTCAAATCGAAGCTGCCCGTATTGCTATGACTCGTTATATCAAACGTGGTGGTAAAGTATGGATTAAAATTTTCCCTGACAAACCAATCACAGCTAAACCAGCTGGTACTCGTATGGGTTCCGGTAAAGGTTCTCCTGAATACTGGGTAGCAGTAGTTAAACCAGGTCGTGTAATGTTTGAAATGGACGGTGTGCCAGAAGCTACAGCTCGTGAAGCTATGCGTCTTGCAAGCCATAAACTTCCAATCAAATGCAAATTTGTTGTTAAGGGTAAAGAATTGGGTGGTGACGTAAATGAAGGTTAATGACATTCGCAATATGAGCGCTGCCGAAATGGAACAAAAAGTTTCCGGTCTTAAGGAAGAGTTATTTAACCTCCGTTTTCAGCTTGCAACAGGTCAATTAGAAAATCCTATGCGCATTCGTGAAGTTAAGAAGACAATCGCTCGTATTAAAACTGTACAACGTGAAGTTGAACTTAAATCTGAAAACGCATAATAACAGATTTGTTAAAGGTTGAAAAGGAGGCTTAAAATCGTGGCAGAAGAAAGAAACGTACGTAAAGTCCGCGTAGGTAAAGTTGTTAGCGACAAAATGAATAAAACTGTTGTTGTTGCTGTAGAACGTAAAGTACCTCACGCATTATATAACAAGCCAATGGTTAGCACTAAACGCTTCAAAGCTCATGATGAAAACAATGAGTGTCAAATTGGCGATACAGTTAAAATTGTAGAAACTCGTCCACTTTCTAAAGATAAATGTTGGAGAGTTGTTGAAATTCTTGAAAGACAAAAATAAGAGTGATGTAAGGAGGAATAGACGATGATCCAGCAACAAACAATTTTGAATGTTGCCGACAACACTGGTGCAAAACGTATTATGTGTATCCAAGTCATGGGCGGTTCTTATCGCAAATTCGGCAATATCGGTGACGTAATCGTTGCTTCTGTAAAAGATGCATCACCCGGTGGCGTTGTCAAGAAAGGCGACGTAGTTAAAGCTGTTATTGTTCGTTCTAAAAAAGGTATCCGCCGTCAAGACGGTTCCTATATTCGTTTCGATGAAAACGCAGCAGTAGTTATTAAAGAAGATAAAACCCCTCGTGGTACTCGTATCTTCGGACCTGTAGCAAGAGAACTTCGTGAAAAAGACTTCATGAAAATTGTTTCCTTGGCTCCAGAAGTATTATAAGAAGGAGGAACGCAGCATATGGCTAAACTACAAATCAAAAAAGGCGATACAGTTGTTGTTATCTCCGGTAAAGATAAAGGTAAGCAAGGTACAGTAATTGCTACTGAACCTAAAAAAGAACGCGTATTTGTTGAAGGCGTTAACACTGTAAAACGTCATACAAAACCTTCTCAAGCTAACCCACAAGGCGGCATCGTTACTAAAGAAGCTGGTATCCATGTTTCTAACGTAATGGTTGTTGACCCAGAAACTAAAACAGCTACTCGTATCAAAAAAGTTGAAGGCAAAGACGGTAAATTCGTTCGCGCTACAGTTAAATCTGGTACAGTACTTAAATAATCAGGAAAGGAGGAGCTAAATAAATGTCTCGTTTATTTGAACAATACAACTCTGAAATTAAAAAGAGTTTGCAAGAAAAATTCCAATACGGCAACGTTATGGAAATCCCTAAATTGGAAAAAATCGTTATCAACATCGGCGTTGGTGATGCAGTAGGCAATGCAAAAGCATTGGAAGCAGCAGTTAATGATTTGACTATCATCGCTGGTCAAAAACCTGTAATCACAAAAGCTAAAAAATCCATTGCGAACTTCAAAGTTCGTGAAGGTATGGCGTTGGGTACTAAAGTTACTCTTCGTGGCGAACGCATGTATGAATTCCTCGACAAATTGATCAATGCGGCATTACCTCGTGTACGTGACTTCCGCGGTATCAGCGCAACAGCATTTGATGGCCGTGGTAACTACGCTTTGGGTCTTAAAGAACAGCTCATCTTCCCTGAGATCGAATATGATCAAGTAGAACGTGTTACTGGTATGGATATCATCGTAGTAACAACTGCTAAAACAGATGAAGAAGCTCGTGAATTGTTGACTCAATTCGGTATGCCTTTTGAAAAATAATAGGAGGAACATATAGATGGCTAAAAAATCTATGATTGAACGCGAAAAGAAACGCGCTAAAATCGTTGAAAAATATGCAGCTAAACGTGCAGCGTTAAAAGCAGCAGGTGATTATGAAGGCTTGTCCAAATTACCAGCAAATGCATCCCCAACACGCTTACACAACCGTTGCAACTTAACTGGTCGTCCTCACGGCTATATGCGCAAATTCGGTATCAGCCGTATTGCGTTCCGTGAATTGGCGTACAAAGGACAAATTCCTGGTGTTAAAAAAGCCAGCTGGTAATATTAGACGAGAGGAGGTTTTTAGATTATGGTAATGACCGATCCTATCGCGGATATGCTTACGCGCATCCGTAATGCAAATGCTGCACTTCATGAAACGGTAAACATTCCTGCATCTAGAATGAAAGCAGCTGTTCTTGACATCCTTTTACAAGAAGGTTTCGTAAAGAACGTAGAAAAAGAAGAAAACACTTTAAAAGTAACTTTGAAATATGGTTCCAATAACGAAAAAGTTATTACAGGAATTAAACGTATTTCCAAACCTGGTTTACGTGTTTACGCGAAAAAGGAAGAACTTCCTCGTGTACTTGGTGGTTTGGGTATCGCAGTTATTTCCACATCCAAAGGCGTTATGAGCGACAAACAAGCTCGTAAAGAAGGTCTTGGTGGCGAAGTAATCGCATACGTTTGGTAATAGTAGCAATAGGAGGTAGAAATAATGTCACGTATCGGTAGAATGCCTATCGAGATCCCTGCAGGCGTTACTGTTACATATGATAACCATCATATGAACGTAAAAGGTCCTAAAGGTGAATTATCTCGCGATTTGCATCCAGATATGAATATCACTGTTGAAGGTAACACAATTACAGTAGCTCGTCCTTCCGACAATAAAGCTCATCGTTCCCTTCACGGTTTGACTCGCGCTCTTGTTGCTAATATGGTAACAGGCGTATCTGAAGGATTCACAAAAACTCTTGAAATCAACGGTGTTGGTTACAGAGCGGCTAAACAAGGCAATAAATTAGCTCTTACACTTGGCTTCTCTCATCCAGTAGAAATGGAAGCTCCAGCTGGTATTACAATTGAAGTTCCAGCTCCTAACAAAATCGTTGTTTCTGGTGCAGACAAAGAAGTTGTAGGCGCAGTAGCAGCTGATATCCGTAAATGGAGAAAACCAGAACCTTACAAAGGTAAAGGTATCCGCTATGAAGGCGAAGTTGTTCGTCGTAAAGCTGGTAAAGCTGGTGCAAAAGGTAAATAGTAATATCATCTATATGAATGAAAGGAGTGAATATCTTGCCTCGTAAATCTAGTAGAAACATCGCTCGAGCAAAACGTCATCTTCGTATTCGCCGTCACATCTCTGGTACGGCAACTTGCCCACGTTTGAACGTATTCCGTTCTTTAGGCAACATCTATGCTCAAGTTATCGATGACGTAGCAGGTACAACTTTAGTAGCTGCTAGCTCTTTAGATAAAGATTTGAACTTATCCTATGGTGGTAACGTAGCTGCTGCTAAAGCTGTTGGTGAAGCAGTTGCTAAAAAAGCTATCGCTAAAGGTATTGACACAGTAGTGTTTGACCGTGGTGGTTACATTTACCACGGCCGCGTAGCAGCCCTTGCAGAAGGTGCTCGTGAAGCAGGCTTAAAATTCTAAGAAGGAGGAACTATAGACATGGCGAGAATTGACTACACCAGTCTTGATCTTAAAGAAAGAGTAGTATTCATCAACCGCGTAGCCAAAGTAGTTAAAGGCGGTCGTCGTTTTTCCTTCAGCGCTCTTGTAGTTGTTGGTGATGGCAACGGTTATGTAGGCGTTGGCTTAGGTAAAGCAGCGGAAGTACCAGAAGCAATTCGCAAAGGTATTGATGATGCTAAGAAAAATATTGTAAACGTAGCAATTAAAAATGGTACAATCCCTCACAGCGTAACAGGCGTATTCGGCGCAGGCCGCGTATTCTTGAAACCAGCTGCTGAAGGTACTGGCGTTATCGCTGGTGGCCCTGTTCGTGCCGTATTGGAATTAGTAGGTGTTCGTAACATCTTGACTAAATCTTTGGGCTCTTCTAACCCTAACAATATGGTTCGCGCTACTATCGAAGGTTTGAAAGATTTGAAACGCGCTAGCGAAGTTGCAGAACTTCGTGGTAAAACCGTTGAAGAAATTTATAACGCGTAATAAGGAGACAAGAAATGGCACAAGTTAAAGTAACATTAACAAGAAGCTTAATCGGTCGTCCTGAAGATCAACGCGCGACAGTTAAAGCTTTGGGCTTGAAAAAAACTAATTCTCAAGTTGTAAAAGAAGTAACACCTCAAATCGAAGGCATGCTTCACAAAGTTAGACATTTAGTAAAAGTTGAAGAAGTTTAATACTGATAAGGAGGTGCACTGAATGAAACTTCATGAATTACAACCAGCTGCTGGTTCCAAAAAAGCTCGTACTCGTGTAGGCCGTGGTTTAGGTTCTGGCTTGGGTAAAACATCTGGTCGTGGTCAAAAAGGTCAAAACTCCCGTTCTGGCGGTGGCGTTCGCTCCGGTTTTGAAGGCGGCCAAATGCCTCTTTATCGTCGTTTACCAAAACGTGGTTTCAACAACGTTTTTGCTAAACAATATGCTGAAGTTAACGTAGAACAATTGAACCGTTTTGAAGACGGTGCAACAGTTGATCCAGTAGCTCTTATTGAAGTTGGCATTTTGAAAAATGTACGCGATGGCATTCGTATTTTAGGTAACGGTACATTGGAAACTAAAAACTTAACTGTTATCGCTAATGGCTTCACTAAATCTGCTGAAGAAAAAATTACAGCAGCAGGCGGAAAAGTAGAGGTGATCTAGGGTGCTAGATAGCCTCTCGAACATCTTTAAGATTACCGAACTACGTAATAAGATTCTTTACACATTAATGATGTTTGCCATCTTTAGAGCTGGTATTCACATTCCTGTTCCAGGTGTTGATGCATCTGTTATCGAATCCTTGTTTACATCTGGTAACCTATTCGGTCTATTAGACTTGTTTGCTGGTGGTGCGCTTAGTAAGTTCTCTATCTTTGCGATGAGTATTACACCTTACATCAATGCTTCCATCATCATGCAACTGCTTCAGTCTGTAGTTCCTCAGTTTGAAGCATGGAGTAAAGATGGTGAAGACGGGCGTAAGAAAATAGCGAAGGTAACTCGTTATGGCACCGTAGTCCTCGGCTTTGTACAAGCCGCAGGCATGGCATTTGCTCTTAGAGCAAACAACGCTTTGGTAAATAATGATTTCCTTAGTGTATTCGTTGTGGCCATCATTCTAACAGCAGGCACATGCTTGTTGATGTGGATTGGTGAACAAATCACAGCATATGGTATAGGTAATGGTATTTCCTTGATCATCTTTGCTGGTATCGTAGCTCGATTACCTGATGGTTTAGAAACTATTTATCAATATATCCAAAACGGAACAATTAATATGTTCCAAGCATTCTTATTTGCTGTAATTGCTCTTGCGATGATTGCTGTCGTAGTTGCAGTTACACAAGGCCAACGTCGTATTCCGATTCAATATGCTAAACGCGTAGTAGGTCGTAAAATGTACGGTGGTCACTCTACATTCTTGCCGTTGAAAGTTAATCAGGCAGGTGTAATCCCAATTATCTTTGCGTCATCTGTGTTGATGTTCCCTGTGACGATTGCGCAATTTATTGACAATGAATATGTTCATAAAGCTGCGGATCTCTTTACATGGGGTACGCCGTTACAAACGGCATTGTATGCATTATTGATTTTTATCTTTACGTATTTCTATACTGCAATCTCTATCAACATTACAGATATGGCAGATAATATGAAAAAATACGGTGGTTTTATCCCAGGTATTCGTGCGGGTAAACCAACTGCTGATTATGTGGATAACGTGATGACCAAGATCACTTTGGCTGGCGCTGTATTCTTAGCTGTCGTTGCTATTATACCGAATTTCCTCGGTAGCATTACCGGCGTCCAAGGCGTATACTTTGGTGGTACGGCTCTCCTCATCGTTGTAGGTGTAGCGCTTGATACAATGCAACAAATTGAGTCGCTCATGGTAACACGCCACTATAAAGGCTTTGTGAAATAGGAGGGAAACAATATGTATATTCTATTAATGGGACCTCCTGGTGCTGGTAAAGGCACTCAGGCAGCTCGACTTATTGAAAAATACGGTATTCCCCAAATTTCAACAGGTGATATGTTCCGCGCTGCGATTAAGAACGAAACACCTCTTGGAGTTGAGGCTAAGAAATACATCGATGCTGGTCAATTGGTACCAGACAGTGTAACTGTTGGTATCGTACGTGATCGCTTGGTGAAAGATGACTGCAAATCTGGATTTATTCTTGATGGATTCCCAAGAACTACAGCGCAAGCTGTATCCTTGGATGCAATCCTTAAAGAATTAGGAATTTCTTTGGACGCTGTACTTAACTTAAACGTTCCTTCCGAGGAATTAGTTAAACGTATTAGCGAACGAGCTGTTCTAGAAAATCGTGCTGATGATAACCCTGAAACAGTACAGAAACGTCTAGCTGTGTACGAAGAATCTACTAAACCATTAATCGACTACTATCGCAATAGCGGTTTATATGAAGAAATTAATGGTTTACAAGATGTAGACGCAGTATTTGCTGACATCATTAAGGCTTTGGAGAAATAATCCATGATTATTTTGAAATCGCCCCATGAAATTGAATGTATCCGCAAGGCAAGTAAGCTTACAGCAGACACGTTGTCCTTGTTAGTAGAAAAGGCTAAACCTGGCATCACGACGCTTGAGTTAGATACAATTGCCGAAGAATATATTCGCAGCCACGGTGGTATACCAAGTTGTAAAGGGTACTATGGATTCCCTGCTACAATCTGTGCTTCTATCAATGATGAAGTTGTTCATGGTATTCCGAGCGCTAAGCGCAAGCTTAAAAACGGTGATGTCCTCAGTATTGATCTTGTATCAGCTATTGATGGATATCACGGCGATTCGGCTGTGACGATTCCTATCGGTCACGTCAAACCTGATGTGATGAAATTGTTAAAAGTGACAGAAGAAAGTCTGTTCAAGGGAATTGAACAAGTGAAAGTTGGCAACCGTATTGGTGCTATCGGTCATGCTGTTCAAACGTATTGTGAGAAACATGGTTACGGTGTCGTTCGCGACTTCGTAGGTCATGGTTTAGGCCGCGAAATGCATGAAGATCCGCAAATACCAAACTATGGTAGTCCTGATCAAGGACCTCTTATGAAACCTGGTATGGTATTGTGTATCGAACCGATGATTACTCTAGGTACGCATCGTGTTCGTGTATTAGGGGATGACTGGACAGCAGTTACCGTAGATGGTAAACCTGCTGCTCATTTCGAACATACAGTGGTTGTTACAGAAAACGGCCCTGAAATATTAACCATGCGTGATGAACCGCGGTTAATTAAATAAAACAGGTAACCGGAGGAAAAGATATGTCAAAAGAAGACGTTATTGAGGTGGAAGGTACGGTAGTTGAGGCTTTACCGAATGCCATGTTCCAAGTTGAATTGGAAAATGGTCATATCGTATTGGCTCATGTGTCAGGTAAAATGCGTATGAATTTTATCCGTATTCTTCCTGGTGATAAAGTTACTATGGAACTGACACCGTATGACTTAAATCGTGGTCGCATCACCTATCGCTTTAAATAAGCATAGGGTCCACAAAGGAGGTACTAATGAAGGTTCAACCATCAGTTAAAAAGATATGCGAAAAATGTAAAATCATTAAACGCAAAGGCCGTGTAATGGTTATTTGCGAAAATCCAAAACATAAACAAAAACAAGGATAATCTGATAGGAGGTGGATGATTAGATGGCACGTATCGCCGGTGTAGATTTACCTCGTGATAAACGAGTGGAAATTGGTTTAACTTATATTTATGGTATTGGTCCAACTTTAGCATCTGAAATCATTGCTAAAACTGGCATCAATCCTGACACACGTGTTCGTGATCTTTCTGAAGATGAAGTAGCGAAAATCCGTGAATTGTTAGATGCTGATTACAAAGTTGAAGGTGACCTTCGTCGTGAAGAAGCTCTTAACATTAAACGCTTAATTGAAATCAACTCCTATCGAGGCAAACGTCATCGTATGGGTTTACCACTTCGTGGTCAACGTACTAAAACGAATGCACGTACTCGCAAAGGTCCTAGAAAAGCAATTGCTGGTAAAAAGAAATAAGATAAAGGAGGGATAAAGCGTGGCTAAAAAAGTTGTTAGAACTAAAAGAAAAGAAAAGAAACATATTGAATCCGGTGCGGCTCATATTCGTTCTACATTCAATAACACTATCGTAACTTTGACAGATACAAACGGTAATGCGTTGTCTTGGGCTTCCGCTGGTGGCTTGGGCTTCCGTGGTTCCCGTAAATCCACTCCATTCGCTGCTCAAATGGCTGCTGAACAAGCTGCTAAAGCTGCAATGGAACATGGTCTTCGCACTGTTGAAGTATTCGTAAAAGGTCCTGGATCCGGCCGTGAAGCTGCAATCCGTGCTTTACAAGCTGCAGGTCTTGAAGTTACTTCCATTAAAGACGTAACTCCAATTCCTCACAATGGTTGTCGCCCTCCAAAACGCCGTCGTGTATAATTTATAGCGGCCGATTTGATACGGTGCTATAATTAAACTATGAACGTGTGTTGTATAGGAGGATGTTCCTGATGAGCGAAGAAAAGAAACTTAAAATCGAGAAAGTGGACATCGCCGAAGGCGGTCGCTATGGTAAGTTTGTATGTGAACCATTAGACCGTGGCTATGGTATCACTCTCGGTAATAGCTTACGCAGAATTTTGCTTTCATCCTTGGATGGGGCAGCTATCACCTCTATCAAAATTGATGGAGTTCTTCATGAGTTCTCTACTATTCCTGGTATTCGCGAAGACGTTACGGATATCATCCTTAACTTAAAGCAATTGTGCATTAAAGTTGAAGAAGATGTTCAATTACCTTTGGAAGTTCATTTTGACTTCCAAAAGGACGGCGTATTGACAGCTGCTGACTTGGCTGAACAATTCCCACCAGAAGTAGAAGTATTGAATCCTGAACTAGTGATTGCGACAATGGATGAGACAGCTCATCTCGTAATGGACGTAGTAATCGAACGTGGCAAAGGTTACGTTCCTTCCACGAAGAATAAAAAAGATACAGATGTAATCGGTTGTATTCCAATCGATTCCATCTTCTCTCCAATTCTTCGTGCCAAATACGAAGTGAGTGATGTTCGTGTAGGCAATGAAATGGACTTTGACAAACTTACATTAGAAGTTTGGACTGATGGTTCCATTACTGCTGCTGATGCAGTAGCAAAATCTGCTGCCATTATGATTGGTTATTTAGGGAACTTCACTAAATTAGCGCACTCTGCAGATGTTGTAGATGTAAACACAGGTGAAGGCGGTATCGTTGTTGATCCAGTAGGTTCCGAGAATGAAGAACCGGCTGTAGATGACGGCCCAGCAAAGATTTCCATCGATGAGTTGGAACTCTCTGTTCGTGCGTATAACTGCTTGAAACGTGCTGGCATTAATACAATTGCAGATTTGCTAGACAAAACCATTGATGACTTAGGAAAAGTTCGCAATTTAGGTAAAAAATCCATCGATGAAATTGAGGAAAAACTCAACAATCATCCAGGTGGTTTTCACCTTAAACAAAAAGGCGAATAAGGAGGAAGACGAATGTACAGAAAATTAGGCCGCGACAGCTCCGCTCGTAAAGCGTTGTTCCGTAGCATGTTAACATCTTTCTTCCAATATGAGCGTATTGAAACTACAGAAGCTAAAGCGAAAGAACTTCGCTCTTTAGCTGATCAAATGGTAACTTTGGCTAAACGTGGTGATCTTCATGCACGTCGCCAAGTTCTTGCATACCTCATGGATGAAAGCGTAGTAAAAAAATTGTTTGATACAATTGCTCCAAAATATGCAGACCGTCAAGGTGGTTACACTCGTGTAATCAAAACTGGTCTTCGCAAAGGTGACGCTGCACCTTTGGCTATTATCGAGTTAGTTTAATCAAACTCATACGGTGTTGTAACTTATGTTGCAGCACCGTTTTTTTATTGTCAATTTTATGGTACAATCGATTAGTATAATATCGTAATATGTTAGCAGTTATCGTAATATTGAATATGTATTGTTAACCGTAAAGGGGTTTACTTTCATAGAAACGAAATTGACTAGAAAGATATGAGGTTATCCATGAATGAAAAAGACATTATGATTGAGGTCAATCATATGAGTCATATCTATACCGATGAAAATGGCAATGATGTACATGCATTAAATGATGTAAACTTATCTATTAAGCGCGGTGAGTTTGTTTGTATCATCGGTACGAATGGTAGTGGTAAAAGTACACTAGCTAAGCATTTTAATGTGCTATTACAACCTAGTGAAGGTTATATCAATGTATGTGGCTATGATACGCGCGATGAAGCGCATATATGGGATATACGCCAACATGTAGGCATGGTGTTCCAAAATCCTGATAACCAAATTGTGGCGGCTGTCGTAGAAGAGGACGTTGCCTTTGGTCCAGAAAACCTTGGTATTCCTAGCGCGGAAATTAGAAAACGCGTCGATGCAGCGTTAGAGGCTGTAAATATGACTGAATATAGAGAACATGGTCCTCATTTGTTGTCTGGTGGTCAAAAGCAACGCATTGCCATTGCCGGCGTACTGGCCATGAAACCTGATTGTATCGTTCTTGACGAACCAACGGCTATGCTCGATCCAAAAGGTCGTCGTGAGGTATTAGAGACAGTTCATAAACTCAATAAAGAAGAAGGTATCACTATCGTGTACATTACACACTTTATGGAGGAAGCTGTCACAGCTGATCGTGTGGTAGTTATGAAAAATGGTGTGAAATTACATGATGGCACTCCTCGTGAGATTTTTAGCCATGTAGATACCTTAAAAGGCCTTGGCCTTGATGTTCCGGTTGCGTCTGAAATTGCTTTTAAATTAAATGAAAAAGGTTATGAAATCGGTAAAAGTATCATCAATAATGAAGAATTAGCTGTAGGGCTTAAACATTCTAAATTAGCTGACCAACTACTAGATAATCATAATGTAGGGGCTAAAACTATAAGTTCTCCTACCAATGAAGATGTAAATGCAGTAAGAGGGGAGGGCACACACTAATGGCGATTGTATTAGATAATATTACTTATACCTATGGTGTAGGTACTCCATTTGAAAAGACAGCCCTTCACGGTGTATCTCTTACTGTTGAAAACGGTGAGTTTTTAGGCATCATTGGTCATACCGGCTCTGGTAAATCTACCTTTGTACAACATTTAAATGGCTTATTACACCCTACAACAGGAACGGTTACCGTTAATGGTGTAGATATTAGTGCTTCTACAGAGGAAGCTAAAAAGATGCGCCATAAGGTAGGCATGGTTTTTCAATATCCAGAACATCAGTTATTTGAAGAAACTATTGCCGAAGATATTGCCTTTGGCCCTAAAAACTTAGGCCTCAGTGCTGATGAAGTAGATGAACGGGTACGGGAGGCAATGAAATTTGTAGGTCTTGATTACGACACCTACGCGGAGCGCTCTCCATTCCATCTATCTGGTGGACAAATGCGCCGTGTTGCCATCGCTGGTGTGGTGGCTATGAATCCAGATTTCCTAGTCCTTGATGAGCCATCTGCAGGCCTTGACCCATTTGGTCGTGAAGAAATCTTTGAAGAGATCATTCGACTTCATAAAGAAAAGGGCATTACTGTAATCCTTGTATCACATAACATGGAGGATATTTCTCGCATGGCATCTCGCCTCGTGGTACTCGATAAAGGTCGTATCGTTCTCGATGGAGAACCGATGGATATCTTTAATAACCATCGCGATGAATTACAAGTGGTAGGTGTAGACGTACCACCAGTGTCTGTAACTATGGAATATTTGCGTGATCAAGGACTAGATGTATCTAATCGTGTATTATCCGTAGATGATGCAGTACAAGCCATTCTAGAAGGAGGTAGCCATGTTAAATAACATTACTATTGGGCAGTACTTCCCAGGAAACTCCTTCTTGCATCGCATGGATCCTCGTGCCAAGATTATTGCTACAACTATCTTTGTGGTAGCTATCTTCCTAGCAAATTCTCCTCTTGCGTATGGCTTGGTAGGGGCATTTACCATCTTTGCTATGCTGTTATCAAGATTGCCATTACGCTTGATGTGGTCAGCTATTAAACCTCTTTGGATTATCATCGTATTTACTATGGGTATTCATATCTTTACGACCCCAGGTAATTCAGTTTTCCAATGGGGCATTATCAATATTACAGATCAAGGCTTAGCTATGGGTCTACAAATGGCGGCACGATTAATCTTTTTAATCTTGTTCTCCTCCCTATTGACTTATACGACATCACCAATTCGTTTGACTGATGGTATTGAGCATTTGCTAAACCCATTCCGCTGTATTGGCGTACCTGCTCATGAATTGGCTATGATGATGACCATCGCATTGCGTTTCATTCCTACTTTATTGGATGAAACAGATCGTATTATGAAAGCTCAATCTGCTCGTGGTGCAGACTTTGTAACAGGGTCTATCATTCAACGGGCAAAAAATATGGTACCTTTATTGGTTCCTTTATTCATCAGTGCATTTAGACGTGCTGATGAACTGGCTATCGCTATGGAAGCGCGTTGCTATCGAGGTGGTGTAAACCGTACGCGCATGAAAGAACTACAAGTTACTTATGTTGATTATATTGGTGTCGGTGCTGTTATTTTGATTACCATTGTACTCATTGCATTGTGGTGGTTAGGTCTATGAGAAATATACGAATCATAGTTGCTTATGATGGCACCGATTTGGCAGGCTATCAAAAACAACCTGATGATAAGGGCTTAACCGTACAAGGTTGCTTAGAATATGGCTTATCAAAAATCTGTAATGAGCCCATTCAAATCTACGGTGCTTCTCGTACGGATGCAGGAGTACATGCAAAGTTTCAAGTATGTACGTTCCAAACCTCTGGTGCTATACCTGCAGAAAATATTCCGCGTGCCATGATAGCTCATATTCCTAAAGACATTGTGGTCCTTGAAGCTGTGGAAATTCCACTGGATTGGAAGCCCCGATGGAATATATATGGTAAGGAATATGTATATACCATTCATAATCAGCTCATTGCCAATCCTTTGACAAAACGATACCATTGGCATGTTAAGAAGCCTCTTAATATCGACCTAATGCAAGCTGCAGGCAATGAATTATTAGGCACCCATGACTTTACAACCTTAAAAGGGACGAATTCAACACCCGCTGATCCAGTAAAAACAATTATAGGAATTCATGTAGAGGCAGAAGGCTCTCATGTTACCATTTCTGTAGTGGGTGATGGGTTCTTATACCACATGGTTCGTAATATTGCAGGACTCCTCGTCGATGTAGGCCTTGGAAGACGCAAGGTGGAGGATATTAAGGGCTATTTGGCCGCTAAAGATCGTCGTGTTATAGGTAAAACGGCGCCAGCCCAAGGGTTATGTTTAGAGGAGATATTCTTTACGAAAGAGCGTCAGCAAGAGGTGCTACAGAATAAATATTCTATATAATTTTGTATAGACTGCATTCTCCTAGAATTTATTTAAAACGATAACTATTAATACTAAAAGGATACTACTTAGCATGTAGTATCCTTTTTTCTTATAATTTTTAGTTATAATGCCTTAATTTATACCTATTATTATGTGAAATGATACATTGTAAACCCAATATATACATGATACAATGACGATATGGACAGGTTCGTACTATAAAACATTAACATAGTAAGGTAGACTCTTGTCAGCAGTGTAATTTTTATCCTAAGGAGGGTGAATCTCTTGCAAAAACGTAAAGATTTTATCTGGAAAATGGGCGGCCAACAAGGTGAAGGTATCGAGAGTTGTGGCGAAATCATGGCGACAATCCTCGCTAAAGAAGGTTATTCCTTGTATAGCCAACGTTTATTTGCATCTCGTATCAAAGGTGGTCATACTACATTCGCATTGCGCGTTGCATTAGAACAAGTTATGTCTATTGGTGAAGGCGTAGACTTCTTGCTTTCTCTTGATCAAGAAACAGTTGATATGCATGGTTCTGAAGTTCGTGAGGGCGGTTACATCATCTGTGACAGCAAAGTAAATCCTGACTTCTCTAAATTTGAAGGTACAAAGGTTAATTGCTTGTCCTTGCCAATCTCTGAAACTGCAATGAAACAAGGTTCCTTGTTGATGCGTAATATCGTAGCACTTGGTATGTCTGTTGCACTTCTTGGTTTCGATACTAAGATGTTTAAAGATGCGATTGCTGCTAAATTTGCGAAAAAATCCCAAGAAATCGTGGATAAAAACTTAGCTGCCTTTGACGATGGTTATGGCCTTGTAATGGAAAAATTGGGCGATGTGGAAATCGATACATTGCCAGCTCCTGGTAAGAAAGATCAAATGTTCTTATTAGGTAATGAAGCATGTGCTTTAGGTGCTATTGCTGCGGGCTCCCGTTTCATGGCATCTTATCCTATTACTCCAGCATCTGAAGTAATGGAATATATGATTAAAAATATGGATAAATTGGGTGCTACTATCGTTCAAACAGAGGACGAAATCGCAGCATGTATGACAGCTATGGGTGGCGTATACGCAGGTGTTCGTGGCTTCACATGTACTTCTGGCCCTGGTCTTTCCTTGATGGCTGAATCCTTATCCATGGCTTCCATGGCTGAATTACCAATGGTTGTTATCGACGTTCAACGTTCTGGTCCATCCACAGGTATGGCTACAAAGGTTGAACAATCCGATATTGATGCAGCTTGCTATAATGCACATGGCGATTACTCTGGTATCGTTATTTCTCCAACATCTATCGAAGAATGCTTCTATGAAATTCAAAAAGCTTTCAACTTGGCAGAAATGTACCAATGTCCAGTTATCTTCATGCCTGATTTACAACAAGGTTTGAATAAACAATCCGTTCCTTCCTTCGATTTGAACCGTGTACCTATTAACCGCGGTAAAATGATGAAAGAAGCTGATCTTCCTGAATTAGAACAACCTAAATACTTCAAACGCTTTGAATTGACTGAAGACGGGATTTCTCCTCGTACAATTCCTGGTATGAAAAATGGTCTATTCCTTTCCACTGGTTTAGAACATAATGAAGAAGGTAAACCAGCAGAAGCGCCTACAATGCACGTAGCGCAAACTGATAAACGTTTCCGCAAATTGGAAACTGTAGCTGATAACTACGAACCATTCTTGAATAACGCTAAATACGACGAAGCAGATGTACTTGTTGTAGGTATGGCTTCTAGCCGTGGCGCTATCGAAGAAGCTGTTGCTGAATTCGATCAAGAAGGTGTTAAAGTTAACCACTTGCAATTGCGCTTGATTAAACCATTCCCAGCAAAACAATTACAACCATTCATGGATGCTGCGAAAAAAGTGGTTATCGTTGAGCACAATGCAACAGGTCAATTGACTAACTTATTTAAAATCAACATGCATAAGAAATCTAAAATTTCCAGCTGCTTGAAATACGATGGTAATCCATTCACAAAAAGTTATGTGAAAAATGCGATTAAGGAGGTCCTATAATATGACAACAGCTAAAGATTACAGAAACGATATTCGTCCTAACTGGTGTCCAGGCTGTGGCCATTATGGGGTTCAAGCAGCGATTACTGACGCTGTAGTAGCGAAAAATATTCCACCAGAAAAATTAGCAGTAATTTCCGGTATCGGTTGCTCTAGCCGTATCGGTGGTTATTTCTACGCATATGGTGCTCATACAACTCATGGTCGTGCGCTTCCTTACGCACAAGGCGTTAAACTTGCTAACCAAGACTTAGAAGTTATCGCTTGCTCTGGTGATGGGGATGCGTTCGCTATCGGTATGGGTCATACTATTCATGCTTTCAAACGTAATGTAAATATGACATACGTCGTAATGGATAACCATGTATATGGTTTGACTAAAGGTCAAGCATCCCCTCGTTCCGATATCGGTTTTGTTACAAAAACAACACCTCGTGGGGCATTCGAATCTCCATTGTCTGTTTGTGAAACTGCAATTGCTGCAGGTGCTACATTCGTAGCACAAGGTTACATGATTAATCGTGCACAACTTGTAGAGTTGATTCAAAAAGCAATGGATCATGAAGGTTTCTCCTTCATCAACGTTTTCAGCCCATGTGTTACATACAATAAACACAACAGCTATGACTGGTTCAAAGAACATTTAGTAGAATTGCCAGAAGGTTATGACCCAACAGATCGTGCAGCAGCACTTAAAACATTGGGTGAAACTGATGGCTTGGTAACAGGTGTTATCTATCAAGATACTACTAAACCTTCCTTCGAAAAAGCTCTGGCAGCAGCAAATGGTGGTCCACATCCTCGTCCATTAACTGAAGATGTTGTAAAACCAGATCAAGCGCTATTCGATAGCCTTTGCAATCAATTTAAATAATCTTATCTAAATTGAATTATGTATAATCTGAACCCCTCTTTACTGAATGTCTGGTAAAGAGGGGTTTTTACATTATGACATTATGAATAGTATGATTACTTTAGAGTGTTCTGAATGATACGGTTATTTTATAGTGGTATGAATCGTATTATTACTTTACGGAGGTTTTCTTAATTGATATACTAATTTATAATTTAGGATATTTATAATTAAGTAAAAATTGAACGCTTATAAGTATAAGCGGCTATTATTTCAGAATATGAGGCATAATGGAAACGTATAGAAGTATCATTTACTATGCGATTCATTAAGGAGAGGGAATGAGTAACGTGTCGAATGAATATAATGAAGCATTACTAGAGCCACTTAAGTATTATCGGGAAGAGTTAAAGGACGCGTTTCAACAAGTAACCGAAGAATACTTTCAACAACTAGTAGATCAATCAAAGATTGATATAGATAACAACAAAGTATTAATAGATAAGTATACTGTTGTATCAGAAAATCGCGATCAATCAAACACATCCTATAAACGATTTGGCCTTATCAAAAAGGTTGATATTGTTATTGGTATAGGTGCCATTATTTATGGTATTTATCAGTTTTCACAAGACCATATTGATATTGCAGCGGTTATTGTTTCTATACTTATATTAGTTCTATGTGTAGGGCTTTACCTATATTGGATTAAGCCTAATAGTAAAAGCCTTGAAGAAAAACTTAATGATTTAGATGCTACATTAGCTAAAATGCGTCAAGAAGGTTATGAGATGATGGCCCCTTTAAACAATCTATTTCATAGTGAAATGACTGTAGAACTTATAAAAAAGGCGATTCCTTTTATTCATATGGATTCTAACTTTAATATTGAACGATATGAACAGCTGGTTAAAGATTATGGATTCTTGGAAAAAGGTAGTGTAAATCATTCCACCTTAGATATTGCGTCTGGTGAAATTTTAGGAAACCCCTTTGTTTTTCTGAAGCGCATAATCCACTGGATGGATGATTATACCTATGAGGGAACCTTAGATGTTACCTATACAGAGGAATATGTCGATTCTAATGGGAATCTAAAAACTCGTGATGTTAACGAAACATTACGGGCCGTTATAAGACAACCAGGTCCTTATTATGCGAATAGAGTATCTTTAGTGTATGGTAATCATGCAGCACCTAACTTAACATTCCATAGAAAACCACCTGAAAAAGGATTCTTCAATTTTGGTGGTGCCAAGAGTCGGATAGCCAAAGGCATTGCTAGTCTTAGACAGAAGGGTCAGGATTCATTGGAGAATGGTGGAGGCTTCCAAGCTTTAGCCAATGAAGAGTTTGATGCACAATTTAATGCATTAGATCGCAACAATGAGGTTGAGTTCCGCGTACTATTTACGCCATTAGCACAAAACAACTATAAGGATATTTTTGAAAACTCTCCATATGGAGATGACTTTATATTTAATAAAGAGTGTAAAATTAATGAGATTAAAGCTGACAATTCTCAAAATTGGGACTTTGATACATCACCATCTCAGTATTATGATTTTTCATTCCAAAAGATTAAAGAGAAGTTCATTAATTACAACTGCAGTTACTTTGATCACATGTATTTCTCATTCCTACCAATTTTAGCGATTCCTGTGTATCAACAAATGGCTTCTAATGATTATATTTATGGCAAGTCTTATAATTTCAAATACAATGATTACATTACAGAAATGCTAGCAAATAAAATGGGACTTAATTTATTTGTTCCTCCTGATGCGGCTCAGCGAAATAATGTAAAAACAATTCTTAAGACTAGCCACCATAAAAATGAAGGTGACTCTGAGGTAATTAAGGTAGATGCCTATTCTTATAGGGCCATCGAACACGTAGATCAAGTGCCTGTACGAGCTGGTAATGGTAGAACCTATTATGTTCCAGTCCGCTGGGACGAGTATGTTCCTGTTACAAAACACGAATTTATAGAGGTTTCAGAAATTAAATCTGCTGGAGAGGATTTTAATCATATTAAAGGTCTAGATCAGTATCAAAAATCTGAAAATAATAGAGATAGATCTTTTGCATACGATCACTTTATGGCAGGTAAACTATATCGACAAAATCAGTCTCTCGACGATTTATTAAATACTATTTACAAAGAATTTGGAGGTACCCAAAATGGCTAACCAACTCGACGAAATGAATCCGGAAATTATGTCTGAAGGCAGAGATGTGCATGTTATTGCTAAGGTAATCCCTGTTGAAACTAGTGGCTTTGAAAAACTTCTTCCAACGATCCTTATGGCAGTTGGTGTTATCGGTATCGTTTTTGGCATAGTTATAGACAAGTATCTAGTATCTATTATTGGCGCCATTGTATTGATTTATCCATGGTGGCGATTAAAACAAATTAGTTCAGAGTTTAATATGATGGAACAAAGAATTCAAAATGCTGCATCCGAAATTGATAACTATATGGAGCAACGTGTTGTGATTCTTTCTAATGCGGCTAAACTTGTGGAAAAATCTATTGAAGTTGATAAGGATATCCTTGTAGACATTGCTAAGTATAGAAGTGGTAATTTTTCTGAAGAATCTAGAAGTGATGTGAATGCACAACTTAACAAGGCTACAAGAGCCCTCAACGTAGCTATAGAAAATTATCCTGAATTACAAAGCCAAGATACGATTCGTGATGCAATGCAACAAAATTCTTACTTACAAAAAGAAATTACTGCAGCTAGAACGTTGTATAATGATGCTGTAAATACTTGGAATAGAGAAATCTTTGAATTCCCATTTAAAAAGATTGTAGCTGCAAAAGAAGGTAGAACTACTAGAATTCCATTTATTGCTGATCAAGAAACTAAAGAAAAAGCTAAGGGCGTTTTCTTTTAAGGGATAGTCAATTAGACGTTAGTATATAAAGGGAATACTATAAAATCTGACATTAGTATATAAGGGGATACTATGAAGTCTTATGAAAAAGGGATTAGCTTGTCCATCTGGACTTTGAGTTGGCCTATATTTATTGAAGTGTTCCTACAGCTGTTAGTAGGTAATATAGACCAAGTGATGATGAGTCACTACTCTCCTCAAGCGGTAGCAGCTGTGGCTAATGCCAATCAAATTTTAAATATATTTATTATGCTCATTATTGTTATGAGTACAGCTACGACGATTTTGATTGCCCAGTATTTAGGGGCTCGAAATCAGTCTAAGCTATCTGAGGTATGTACGGTCAGTTTGGTGTTGAACTTTTTGTTTTCATCTGTTGCGGCTGTATTCTTTATCACCTGTCATGAATGGATTTTTACATGGCTAGGTGTACCTCCAGAAACGATGAGTGATACGTCGATATATACGACCATTGTGGCCGCAGGATTACCGATTCAGGCTATGTATTACGCGCTGGTTGCCGTATTTAGAGGCCATTCATTAACGCGTGTTACTATGTATATCGCGTTAGTTATGAATGTTATCCATATCACAACTAACTATGTATTAATATTTGGTCATGGTCCCATACCAAGTCTTGGTGTACTAGGGGTATCAATTTCTACCTGGTTATCTAAGGTGGTAGGCCTCGTAATTATCGCCTATACCTTTAAGAAGTTGCTTACTTTAGAGGTGAGCTTCAAATTTTTAAAACCATTCCCATGGCATACGGTTAAGTCTTTACTGAATATCAGTGTTCCCTCTGGTGGTGAAACCTTAAGTTATCAGTTATCTCAGACAACGATTATGAAAATGGTCAACATCCTAGGGCTAGCTGTTATTAATACAAAGGTGTATGTATCGGTTATTGCCATGCTTTGCTATGTATATACCATAGCATTAGCAAATGCATCTCAAGTTATTGTGGGTTTCCTGATGGGGGCAAAACGGCAAGATGAGGTGACAAATCGCGTATGGCATTCTATGTTTTTAGCTATTACTATTAATGTAGGCTTGGCTACGTTCTTTTATATTACCAGTGATTATGTATTATCTGTATTTACTACGGATCCAGAAATTCTATCATTAGCGCATAATGTATTATTGGTTGAGATTTTCCTTGAACTAGGACGCGCCGTTAATATTGTTATGGTTGGCTGTTTACAAGCGGCAGGAGATATTCGGACGCCGATGCTCGTAGGTGTCTTTGGCATGTGGCTATGTGCTGTACCATTGTCCTACCTCTTTGGTATTTACTGGGGATGGGGCCTTGTAGGTATATGGATTGCCATGGCAGCAGATGAAATTTTACGAGGTTTATTATTTGTATATCGCTGGCATAGTGGAATGTGGAAAAATAAACGCCTCATAGAGGCATAGTCTTATATTTACACGATTTCAATATACTTTTAGTCGTTTGTAGATATAGTTAGCCTTACATTGGAGAGTGTAAGGCTAATTATTTGTGAAAGTAGGTTTATATGAGTAAGACAGTAGGTATTATTGGCTTAGGTTTACTAGGTGGTTCGTTGGCGAAGGCTTTAAAGGCCTATACCGATTATGAGGTGGTAGGCTATGCTCGTCGCCAAGAGGTTTGTGATGCGGCTATTCAGGATGGGGTGGTAAAAGCTGCTTGGACTGAGGTAGAACCATTGATTGAAAATTCAGATATCGTTGTATTTTCATTGCCTCCAGATACAAATGCAAGACTATTTACAGAAATGGCACATCTTTTTAGACCAGGACAAGTGGTGACTGATGTATCTAGTGCAAAGGAAAACTTTGTACGAGCTGTATATGATTCTATTCCGAAAGGGACAATTTTTGTGTCTGTTCATCCTATGGCTGGCTCTGAAAAGGGTGGCTACGAAGTATCTCATAAAAACCTATTTAAAGGTATGGGCTGGATTGTACTAGAGGATAAGGCCTCTGATGTATATAGTGAAGAGGTTGCTCAAGAACTAGCTGAAATGGGACGCGCTGTAGGATCACGTATTGAATTCGTCGATATCTATGCTCACGATGCGTATTTAGCTATGGTGAGTCATATGCCACATTTATTGGCAGCCATTTTAACTCAAGTTTCCGGTGGTGATGAATTAGGCGAGTTGCGCATGAAACTATCTGCAGGGGGCTTTAGAGATTGTACACGTGTTGCCGGTGGTTTGCCATCTATGTGGCGTGAAATCATTTATGGTAATAGACACAATGTAATTGAAGGTCTTTCACAAATCGAATCTGAAATTCAACGGGTAAAAGAGATACTTTCACAAGAAGACGAAGGTCAAAGTCTAGAAACCTATTTAGAACGAAGTAGAGAAATTCGCGGTAAATTACCATATTTAACAGGACAAATAAAGAATAGCTAATGATAAATAATTATTAGCTAAGGCTATACATTGGTTAACATTCATAGAGTACTAACAATGAGTAATTAACATTCATTTGAGTTTGATGTCTATTTATATAGCTGAAGCAACGCGGTTTATGCAGTATAATGTGTATACTAGAGTTCGTAAAGAATATACGTTTAACATATTATTTAGTTAAGGAGATACCATGAGTTTGTTACAAGAAACTTGTGACGCTATTAGAGGTCGCAGTCATGAAATTGAACAACATATAATCGATAGTTGGAATGCAGGTTCATCTGTAGAACAATATGGGCGACTTGTAAACGTGGTGGCTCAATATGGTGCGGCTACAAATCAGGAACAGTTAACGGTTCCAAAGCCTTGTATGATTATTGCCTCTGCCGATCATGGCGTGGCCGATATGGGCGTAAGTGCGTACCCAAAGGAAACAACTGTAGGGATGACACAAAACTACCTAATTCCAAAGGGGGCGGGCGCCAATTCCTTAGCTAATTACTGTGGTGCACAAATGGAAGTCATCGATATGGGCATTGATGCAGATATGATCTGGGTACCAGGACTCCGTAGTCATAAACTTGGTATGGGTACAAAAAACTTTGTAGAAGAACCGGCCATGACACGTGAACAAGCCATTGAAGGCATTGAAATAGGTATCCGTCTTGTAAAAGAGAAAATCGACGAAGGCTTTAATGTTTTCTTAGTAGGGGAAATGGGTATTTCTAATACTACTGCTAGTGCTCTTATGACTGCCAAGTTTGCAGGACTCTCTGCAGAGGAAGCTACAGGGCGAGGCACTAATATTTCTGATGAGCGTCTAAAATTAAAGCAACGCATTGTGCATGATGTATTAGAAAAATATAAAAATATTCCGAAAGATGATGCAATCGGAATTTTATCCTCTGTGGGCGGCTTTGAATTTACATGTATCGTAGGTGTTATTCTAGGTGCTGCAGCGAATAATGCACTCGTTATTATTGATGGTTTTAATACATCTGCTTGTGCATTGGTTGCAAAAACATTAGTTCCACAGGCGATGGATTATGTAATGGCATCTCATTTATCTGCTGAAAAAGCGGCTAAATCTTCTTTAGAAAATTTAGGCCTTGAAGCCTATGTTGATTTAGGGTTATGTCTCGGTGAGGCCTCTGGTGGTTCCATTCAAATGGGAATGCTAGATCTTGCTGTTCATATGTATTTGGCTGTTACAGGAGGTAAGGCATGAGAACTTTTACAATTGAACCATTACATGCACCATCCATGGAAGCATGCCGATTACGTATCGATAATTTAACAAAACCTATTTATAGCCTTGCAACATTAGAGTTAATAGCTGAGCGTTTTGCAGGCATTCTGGCAGATCCACAACCAAATCATTTGCGATATGGCGTACTTGTGGTGGCGTCGGACCACTTGGTAGATGGTCCTCAAAATAGTCAGCATGGTAGTGAAAGTTATGAGGCTATTAAGCGTTTCAATGAAGGTAGAACGGCTACGCAGGGGGCGGCATTTAAGTTAAATGCAGACGTACATGTTGTAAATGTAGGTCTTGAGCAAGATACTAGTAATCTAGAATATATTGATCAACAAGTCATTCGTAAAGGATCTCATTTCTTTGGGGTAGAACCTGTTATTTCTCGAGATGAGCTTGAGCGAGCTCTAGAGCTTGGCTTTACCTATGCTGATAAATTACATGCTGATGGATTACAAGTGGTGGCGATTGGTAACGTAGGGGAAAGGGCATTCCTTGACTCCCTCGTAACGACGGCTACAATTACGGGCTGTGCCTATGACGATATTCTCGTTCATACCGAATGTGGACCTACGGTAGAACAACGGGCTGCTCATATTCATTCCTTTGTAGATCGTTTTAATATCACTGTTGATGATTGGTCTGCTATAAGTGAAAGCGAGCGCCGTGATGCGATATTGCATTTACTTCATATTGCAGGAGGCTTAGATATTGTATTCTTAACAGGTTTTATCTTAGGTGCCGCAAGTCACCGTATGGCAGTAGTATTTGATAATGCCGTAACAGGCGCAGCTGTATTGGCTGCAGTTACTATTGAGCCATTAGTTAAGGACTATGTATTCCCATCCGCCGCCTATGAGGAACCAATTCATAAGGAACAATGTCGATTTTTAGGTGTAAAACCATGCTTGCACTACAATTTACAAATTGATGAAGCATTGGGTTCCACAATGGGGTTATCTATTATCGATGCATCTATGCATATGTTAAATGATATGAAAACCTTCGTTGAAGCTGAGGTTAAAGCGGCTGAAGATGGTGCCGGTAAAGGTAGACAAAAGAATAAAGAGTAATCTATATAAAAGAGGGCGTATTAAATCCCTCTTTTTATATGTTTTATGCTCAATTATCCGAAATTAACTGAGAATTTCATGGAAAAACCATTGACACTATATGTGTAAATTGATATTATTATAGGGCAGTCAGGACAGACTTAAATTCTTCTTGACGACAGATTGATGATTATGTTATATTAATTATCGGTTCTGTATGCGGGAATAGCTCAGCGGTAGAGCACCGCCTTGCCAAGGCGGGGGTCGCGAGTTCGAATCTCGTTTCCCGCTCCATACATTCCTCGATAGCTCAGTTGGTAGAGCAATCGGCTGTTAACCGATCGGTCGTAGGTTCGAGTCCTACTCGAGGAGCCATTTATGACTCACTAGCTCAGTTGGCAGAGCACCTGACTTTTAATCAGGGTGTCCCGCGTTCGAGTCGCGGGTGAGTCACCATTCTGGCCCGTTGGTCAAGCGGTTAAGACACCGCCCTTTCACGGCGGTATCCCGGGTTCGATTCCCGGACGGGTCACCACATATGGACGATTAGCTCAGCTGGGAGAGCGCCTGCCTTACAAGCAGGATGTCGGCAGTTCGATCCTGTCATCGTCCACCACATGCGGGAATAGCTCAGCGGTAGAGCACCGCCTTGCCAAGGCGGGGGTCGCGAGTTCGAATCTCGTTTCCCGCTCCATTAATATTCCTCGATAGCTCAGTTGGTAGAGCAATCGGCTGTTAACCGATCGGTCGTAGGTTCGAGTCCTACTCGAGGAGCCAATTTCATATGGCCCGTTGGTCAAGCGGTTAAGACACCGCCCTTTCACGGCGGTATCCCGGGTTCGATTCCCGGACGGGTCACCACATGGACGATTAGCTCAGCTGGGAGAGCGCCTGCCTTACAAGCAGGATGTCGGCAGTTCGATCCTGTCATCGTCCACCATATTAAGAGATCATCTTTGATGATCTCTTTTTTTGATGTGATTTTTATATGATTTTGATATAATAATGTAATATATTGTAGTTTTGTTTAATTGTGAGATTAATTAGATGTATCGCATAAAATATCATTTGAATAATATATCAAGACTTGAATACTTTATTGTTTTAGTATTACTTTTAGAAATTATAGTTCTTGTTTGGGGCTATTCTTATATAATTCCATTTTTTTCAGAAGCTTTTTTTGGAACTTTAACTCCGGTTATAAAAAAAATTATAGAAATTATATCTGATAGGAGAAGAATTTCTGTAGAAGCTAAAGTACTTAACGGTGAAGCTGCAATTAATAAATATATATTAGAGTTTTTTGATCGAGCATCGACTGTTGAAATTGTTTCACATGATGCATCTTGGATTGAGTCTTCTGTTGATGTGCAGAAAGAAATTAAAAGATTAGTTAAAAAATCTAAAACAGTTGATATCTGGGTTGGTAAAAAGGTAAATGGTAGTAAGTTTAAAAATCTAGGAATGAATGTAAAGAATTATAATTCAGATACTTATAAACCTAATGCTAGGTTTACTATAATTAATAGAGGACGCGCTGGTGCGGAGCAATTAGCTATTTCTACAGGAACGAATAAAGAACACGAAATATATATCTTTAATAATAGTGATCATCCATATATGATTGCTTTGGCAAAAGATATTTTATATTTATTAGAAGGGGATGATAGAGATTAACTATAGTGATGATATTCTCCATAGAAGTTCACAGATTTTATGTCATAAAGATATTACATTTGAAAAACTTTTTCTTCCATATTGGAAACAGTACTTTTCAAAATATAAATTAAATAAAGTTTTAGAAATTGGTTGTGGGCTTGGTTATCTTAGTAAAAGTTTATCAAGTGAGCTTGGTTTTTTATATGCCTTGGATAAAGCCAGTGATGTTATATCATTTGCTATAAATCATAATTTTGCTTCTAATATAAAATATATTAATAGTGATATTTTAACATATGATTCTGAACTAAATTTTGATGGCTGTTTTGCACATATGTCGATTCATAGTATTGGAGATTTGGATACTCTTTTTGCAAATGTTTATAAACTATTGGGTACTGATGCCTTATTTTCATTTAGTATTCCCCACCCATGTTTTTATCATTTGTTTAGAGCGGAAGAAATGAAGGGGTTTAGGTATCTGAACGTTCGAGAGTATGATTTAAACTTTAATATATCTTTAGATCAATTGAGTATGGATAATAAGATTAAATATTATCATCGAGCAATTAGTGTATATATGGAAATTGCTTATAAGCATAGGTTTAGAAATATCTCTATTGATGAAATATATCCAAATGAGGATATAATGAAGTTGTATCCCAGAACATGGGATTATCCTAAATATATAGTCTTTAAAATGAAGAAATAGAATTCCACTCTAATTAAATATCCCCAAGAAGTATAATTGCTACACTTTTTGGGGATATTTTTATTATTCTAGTTTTATAGCTAAATTACCGCGGCGCGTACATGATGATATAAACACCTATAAGACATACAAGTCCACCGATGATATCATATGTGTCTGGTCGTAAACCATCAACGAGCCAGCCCCATAGGATGGAAAGGGCAATAAATACGCCGCCGTAGGCTGCATAAACCTTACCGAAGCTTGCTTCTGGTTGGAAGGTAGGGATAAGGCCATATAAAAATAAGATGATGGCACCAGCCAGTAAATATACAGGGCTTTTATCGTCGCGCATATAGAGCCATACTAAATAGCCGCCACCGATTTCGGCTAAACCGGCTAATATAAAGAAGAAAATAGATAAGAGCATAATAACCTCACAGTATTAATTGAAATCTATTCTCTATTGTACAACTTGTTACAGTAGAGAGCAATTATTTAATGACCAAGATGAATCGTTACTAGTGGTAAAGAAAAGAATGTTAAAAGACAAAGATATTAAAAGGTACAAATGTTAAATATAGATATTAATTGAGGATATAATAAAATTAAAAACCCGTACACGTATATGTGTACGGGTTTTGTTTCGTTCTTATAAACGAGCTGGTGATTCGCTGTGTACATAATCCATGAAGGTATGCATTGTTTCCGATTTAGAATTGTTTTTCTTAAAGGCGAAGCACACTTGTAGTTTAAATGGTTTTTCTAAAGGTATGTAGCCATCATTGATATTTAAAGAATTTAGAATTTGGCGTGCTACGATGCAGCCTGATTTATTTTTTTGACAGTAGTCGATCATTGTATATGGATTAGATAAGCGGCTACCTCTAATGTGTAGATTTTGTTGACCATTGCCTACGTAGTTTTTCAATGTGCGATACATGAAGTATTTAGGTGGATACATGAGCAAAGGTTGTTGCTGAATCGCTTTCAAGCTAGCAACTTCCATACCATCGATGATGTTTGGTGCATAGTATACGAATTCGTCCTCGCGAAGGGCTGTAGATTCATATGCTGACATATCCTTGTTATTTGGTAAGTAGAGGAGGGCAATGTCGATACGATTTTCGCGTAAGTCGAGCATCAACTCTTCTTCTTCCATGTCATAAATGCTGACAGAGAACTCAGGATGATTTTGGAAGAAGTGCGATACGTAACCATTTAGACGAATATCACCCAAACTACGCAGTACACCGATGTTCAAAATCGGACGTTCCACCTTGCTTGCTAGGCGGATGGATTGAATAGCACGTTCTAATGTATCGAGAACTTGTTCTGCTTCTGGTAAGAATAATTCGCCTTCTGGCGTTAAACGGCTACCTCTTGTAGAACGGGAGATTAATTTCACACCAACTAAACGCTCTAATTTTTTCATTTGAGCGCTGAAAGCTGATTGTGTAATATTCATAGATTGTGCTGCTAATGTAAAGCTTCCTGTTTTATTATAGGTAATAAAACTTTGTAGCTCTTGCATTGTAGGTAACTCTTTCATGTTATTCCCCCAATTTTGTAATAAGAATCCAATGATAACTATTACTTTACTTATTCATATTGTAGCATACTATAATTGTTTTTTCATCTAAATCTATAAAATATGATGAAGCATGCACAATCGATATAGCGTGTACTATTATCATAAAAAAGATTAATTAAAAATTGTGATTATGCACTTATTTCAATAACTTTCACAATTATCATTAATTGACATAAGTAAATGAAAATGATATTATACATGGGTACCATTATGTGTCGGTACAAGTTTTTTATTCAACTATGAGGTGATAATCACATGGCAACGAGAAGAGAGGCTCGATTCAAACTTTGTCGTCGCTTTGGTGTGAACGTATTCGGTCACGCAAAAGCCTTGAATCGCGTCAAAAAAGACCAACGTCAGAAAAAAATGTCTGAGTATGGCACACAATTATTAGAAAAACAAAAAGTTAAAGCTTACTACAACTTGCTAGAACGCCAGTTCGTACGCTATTATGATAAAGCGAAAAAAATGCAAGGTGTTACAGGTGAAAACATGTTGATCCTTTTGGAACAACGTCTTGATAACCTTGTATATCGCATCGGCTTCGGTAACTCCATTCGTCAAGCTCGTCAAATGGTAAACCATGGCCACATCTTGGTAAATGGTCGTCGTGTAGACATTCCATCCTACTCCTGTAAACCAGGTGACGTTATTGAACTTCGTGAAGTTTCCCGCGACAACGAAATGTTCAAAACTAACTTCCAAGAACTTCGTTCTTTCGAACTTCCTTACATTGAAAAAGACTTGGAAGGCTTCAAAGCTACATTCACTCGTCTTCCTCAACGTGAAGAACTTCCTATCGAAGTTAACGAAACACTTATCGTCGAATTGTACTCCAAATAATTTGGCGCTTATGGGAAAACCACTCAGAATTGGGTGGTTTTTTCTTTATGACATGTCACTGTTAAAGGGCTATAGCAGTGTAAAAAACAATTGACATAGGACACCAAAATCTGTATACTATTTTGAGTAAGCTTTAGTCGTGTTTCCATTAGCCCCGGAAGCAAAGGACAAGCTGATTTTGGTAGAATTATGACGTTATTAGGAGGATATGCAGCATGAAAACTACATTTATGGCCAATCCGAACACAATCGAACGGAAATGGTATGTTGTTGACGCTGAAGGTAAAACTTTAGGACGCCTTGCTGCCGAAGTTGCAAAAGTTCTTCGGGGCAAAAATAAACCAACTTTCACACCACACGTAGACACTGGTGACCATGTGATCGTTGTAAACGCAGAAAAAATTCGCGTAACTGGTAAAAAATTGGAACAAAAGGAATACTTCCGTCACTCTGGTTACCCAGGTGGTTCCCGTTTCACTAAATTGTCCATGATGCTTGAAAAACAACCTGAACGTGTTGTTGAAATGGCAGTTCGTGGTATGCTTCCAAAAAATAAATTGGGTGCACAACAATACCGTAAATTAAACGTATACGCTGGTCCTGAGCATCCACATGCAGCTCAAAAACCAGAAGTATTAGAAATTTCCGTACGATAATCTAGAGGGAGGAACATATAATGGCAGTAGCACAATATTACGGCACTGGTCGTAGAAAATCTTCCGTTGCTAGAGTTCGTCTGGTACCGGGCACAGGTAAAATCACTGTTAACAAACGTGAACTTAATGAATATTTCGGTCGCCAAACTTTGGAATTGATCGTAAAACAACCTTTGAACTTGACTAACACAGTTGAACAATACGATGTAATCGCAACTGTAGCTGGTGGCGGTCCTTCCGGTCAAGCTGGTGCAATTCGTCACGGTATCTCCCGTGCGTTATTGGACGTAGATGGCGAACTTCGTCAATCTTTGAAAAAAGCTGGCTTCTTGACTCGTGACCCACGTATGAAAGAACGTAAAAAATACGGTCTTAAGAAAGCTCGTAAAGCAAGCCAATTCTCCAAACGTTAATATTTGGAATACAGGTTATTACACCTGCAGACAATGTCTGCAGGTGTTTTTGCATTATAGACTGTTTATAGCTTTGGTCTTTTTTTAGTTTATGGCGTATACGATTACCGTATTGTTTTGAATTTATTGGGTTATATAATTCTATCATTTACAGGGACATTTAATTCTCCTATAATAGATATATAATAATCGAATTTTTTCGAAAATAGATTTTCATATAGGAGAACTCATATGATTTATAATACAATTCAATACGTAGTGGACAACGGCATTGGTACGTTGACATTTAATCGTCCTACAGTGGCGAATGGTTTTAATATCGAGATGTGCAAGGAGATCCTTGAGGTTTTAGATAAAGCTCACAACGATGAAAGTGTTCGTGCATTGCTCATCAATGCTGAAGGCAAGGTATTCTCTGCTGGTGGCGATTTAACAGAAATGGAACGGGCTGTAAATGATGGTGATACAGAGTCTTTATTTGAAATTGTTGAACTAGTAGCTCAAATTTCTATGGCTATGAAACGCTTACCTAAACCTGTTATCATGAGCCTTCAAGGTGCTGCAGCAGGTGCGGCGTTCAACATGGCGTTAGCTGCAGACTTTGTTGTAGCGGCTAACAATGTACGCTTTATCCAAGCTTTCGTAAACGTAGGTCTTGCTCCAGATGCAGGTGGTTTGTTCTTGTTGACTCGTTCCATTGGTATGAACCGTGCTATGCATATCGTTATGACTGGTGAAGCTGTTTCTGCTGAAAAAGGTAAAGAACTTGGCTTTGTATATAAAGTTTGTGAATTAGAAGATCTAGAAACGGCTACAAGACGTCTTGTTGAGAAATTAGCAAAAGGTCCAGCGCAATCCTACCGCGTTATGAAAGAAATGATGTGGAATAGCTTCTTATCTGGCTGGGAAGAGTACAAGAAGTTTGAAGTAGAAAATCAATGCTCCTTAGGTCTTTCTGAAGATTTTAAGGAAGGTGTACGAGCTTTCACAGAACGTCGTCGCCCTAAATTTGGTCAAAAATAATAACTATTCTCTTGTAATTCTATGAAATATCATGTATTTTATAAGCAGTTACTAATATAATTCGAACCGATGTGGCTCTATATATTGAGTTACATCGGTTTTGCTTTCATAAAAAAGCAAAAGTGTATATAATAGTACTATTATAATAGTTTTAGGAGGTCATTATTATATGGCTCAAGATACAATTAAATGTTATGACGGTCCTAGTGATGTAGTCCAAGCATTGGCGGAGGATTTTATTGATTTTACCAATGATGAAATTAGCCGTACTGAAACGTGCATCGTTGGTATTACTGGGGGTTCTGTTGTAAATGGTTTGTTAGAATTACTTAACTCTCCTGAATATATTGAGCGCCTTAATTGGGAACGTATATTCTTCTTGTGGACTGATGAGCGTTTCTTGCCACAAGCGCATGAGAATAATTACTTCAATCGCGTAAAACCTCATTTGCTATGCAAGGCAAAGGGGGCTGCTCATTTCTTGCCCATTAATACGGATTCTAAAACCGTACATGAAGCGGCTGAAGAATATGAAAAAGAGGTTCGCAATGTCCTCAAGGCGTGTAAGAAATCTGGTCTTGATTTAGCGTTGCTTGATCTAGGCGAGGATGGTCATACGGCAGGATTATTTGCAGGCTCTCACGCACTGCGTGTAGCTGATCAAGATGTAGTGGCCGTTGAAGATGGCAAGGTATGGGAACGCATTTCTATGACATTTTCTTTCCTAGCAAAATCTGATGCTGTCTGGTTTACTGTGACTGGTGAAAGCAAGCGAACTGCATTGACAAAGGTATTATACCAACGCGAAGATTACGAGGATTTAACGTGGGAAAAACGCATTGGCCGTACATTGCCTGGTGCTGTACTTTCACAAGAAGCTGTGACCTGGTATGTGGACAAGGCAGCCTATAATGATGTACACTAAAAGATGTAAGTTTTAGTAAATATAAAGGAGATACATATGGGATCTATAGGAACACCTGAATTAATAGTTATATTAGTGATCGCTTTAGTTATCTTCGGACCTGGTAAATTACCTGAAGTAGGTAAAGCTATTGGTAAGGGCATCAATGAATTTAAAGATGCTATTTCCGGCCCTAAAAAAGCTGTTGATGAAACGAAAGAAGCCGTTAAAAAGGCGACTACTATCGACGTAACAGCAGGGGCTAAAAACGACGATAAACATAAAGAAGCTAATGATTAATAGGAGGTATCACTATGTGTAAAGATTGTGGTTGCGGTGAAGATAATGGTGTTGTAACAAAGGTATTTACTGTGCCTGGTATGATGTGCAATAACTGTAAAGAAACTGTTGAAGGTGCATCCCTTGGTTTACCTGGTGTTTTGAGCGCAGAGGTAAATTTGCCAGAGAAAACAGCGACTGTTTCTTTTGATCCAGCAAAAGCATCTGTTGAAGTTATTACAAAAGCTATTGAACGTACAGGCTTTGAAGTAGAAAGCGTTGCAGATGGTGTACAAGAACATAGTCATGGTTTACTAGGAACATTGAAACGTTTCTTCAAATAATCGAACCCATAGGGCTGTATTGAAACACTGTTTCGATGCAGCCTTTTTTCATAAAGAGGTAATAAAATGATACGCAAGTTTGATGCTAAAAATTTCAAGTGGGATGGCGTCGATACCTTGGTATATAAACAAGATGGTAGCCCTTTTAAAGATGTAACACGTCAAGTTTTATACGATGGGGCCTTTGATATTCCATGCCAATTCCGCTATTTTGAATGCTTGCCAGGTGGGTATTCTACGCTTGAATATCATGAACATACACATATGGTTATGATATTCCGCGGGAAGGGTCAAGTCTTATTAGGCGATGAAATCCATGATGTAGAAGCTGGTGATTTTATTGAAATTCCAGGTAAAACGATACATCAATTCCGGGCTAATAAAGGAGATTATATCGGATTCCTTTGTTTGGTTAACCAAGATCGGGACAAGGTAAAATTATTAACCCCTGAAGAGATGGATACATTGTGCTCTAATCCAAAGATTAAAGAATTTTTGGAAAGTTGCTAATTTATATGGCGGTTATGTGTGATGACCGCCATATAGTTTTTTATAATCAACAGTAACTGTTGATATGTGTAGTTTGATAGGGAGGTTCTATGAATACCTTTACACGCGCCGCACTGACGGTACTGGTAGGACTTGTAATTTGGTTCTTGCCTCACACGGAGGCGATTAAGCCTGAAGGATGGCATTTATTAGCTATCTTCACGGCTACAATTGTAGGTTTTATTTTACGACCTTGGCCAACAGGTATTATGGCACTCTTTGGTATTGTTGTGGCAGTAGCAACAAATTCTATTACCATGGTGCAAGCATTAGGTGGTTACGCTGAAGCCAATGTATGGCTTATCGTAGCAGCTGTATTCTTTTCTAGAGGCATTATTAATTCTGGCCTTGGTAAGCGTATCGCGTATACTTTGATTCGCTCCTTTGGTACTAGTTCTTTAAAGCTAGCTTATGCATTGGCTTGTACAGATCTTATTATTTCTCCTGCCACGCCATCAAATACGGCGCGTGGGGGCGGTATTATTTTCCCAATCGTACAAAACATTTCGTTAGCCTTTGATTCTGAGCCAAATGGTAGTACGGCACGTCGTATTGGGGCGTACTTGATGACTACGGCTCATACGATAAACACCATTACTGTAACAATCTTCTTAACTGCTTGTAGTGGTAACTTATTGATTACATCCTTAGGTGCAAAATTATTTGGCTATGATATTTCATGGTGGGAATGGTTCCAAGCAGGTGTAATCCCTGGTGTAATTTGCATGATTTTGATGCCTTGGTTTATTTATAAAATCTATCCGCCTGAAATTAAGGAGACACCTCAAGCAGCGGTAATGGCCCAAAAAGAGCTAGATATACTAGGTCCTATTACAAAGGCTGAAATTTCAGTGGCTATTATTTTTGTACTTTGTATTTTGCTGTGGTCCACAGCGATTTGGACAAAGTTACATCCTACTGTAGTTGCTATGATGGGCGTACTTGCGTGTGTAGTTACAGGATCCCTTACTTGGGAAGATATTCTAGGTGAACGCACAGGTTGGGATATTCTAATCTGGATGGGTACCCTCGTTGGTATGGCTGGTTTACTTGGCAAGCTCGGTGTTGTTGCAGTATTTGCTGATTTTGTAAGTCAACATCTTGTAGGTATTGATTGGTTCTGGGCATCCTTCATTATCTCTGCAACCTTTGTATACTCTCAATATTTCTTTGCCAGTGGTACAGCGCGTATTACAGCATTATTCTCCGCCTTTGCAGCTATCTTGGTAGCAATGGGCGCACCAATTCCATTTACCATCTTGCTCTTTGGTTTGATGAACAGCCCTGGCTGTACATTAACACATTATAGTTCTGGTGTAACACCAATCTTCTTTGGTGCTGGTTATGTACCACAAGGAACATGGTGGCGTGTAGGTCTTGCTATTTCTGTGGTTAGCTTCTTAATTCATTTCTGGGGCGGTACCCTTGGCATGTGGCTATTCGGTATTCTATAATATTCAAAAATCCCTCACAGTAGTGAGGGATTTTTTATTTGCGCTACCTGTTTAGGCGTTTGTTATCGATTTATTTTCTATGTGTATTAGATATGTAGTGTATTATTGTTATTGCTATAGTTTTTATATATGGTAAACTTTAAAAATTTATATGATAAATCTATAGAATATTTATTGCACGACATTATATAAAGTGTTATTATTATTTTATGATTACAGATTACTTTAGGAGGAAACATGTTGGGTTTAGTCATTAGCTTGTTGATTATCGCGCTCGTCGTGATTATTAAAGACATTCGAATTATGAACAACAACTTAACACGTTTTTGTCTTAAAGGTTCCACGAATGGTTTAATATACAATCAATAAGATTTGACTATACGGTTTGTTTCTTATGTGTATTTATTCCAAGGGATACATAGGTCGTTTATGTACATAGGAATTCTGTAAACAAAAGGAATATCATTTGTAAACTTTTAAGACGATTCATAAGAATCGTCTTTTTTTATTAAGTTGAAAAGTATCCAAGTGGATGCTTTCAAGAAAAGTGAGGAGATTAACATGAGTTGTAGAAGTGACAATTTAAAAACAGGCGTAGCACGTGCACCACACAGATCTTTGCTAAAAGCTCTTGGTTTTGTTGATGAAGAAATGGGCAGACCAGTCATTGGTATTGCGAACTCTTTCAACGAAATTATCCCTGGTCACGTGGGCTTGAAAAATATTGTACAAGCCGTAAAAGACGGCATTCGCAACGCAGGTGGTGTGCCAATCGAGTTCAATACAATTGGTATTTGTGACGGCTTGGCGATGAACCACATCGGTATGAAATACTCCTTGGTAACTCGTAATATCATCGCTGATTCCATCGAAGCAACTGCTATGGCAACACCATTTGATGCTATGGTATTCATTCCAAACTGCGATAAAGTAGTACCTGGTATGTTGATAGCTGCAGCTCGTCTAAATATTCCATCCGTATTCGTATCTGGTGGTGCTATGCTTGCAGGCGTACATAATGGCAAAAAAATCGGTTTGTCTGATGTATTCGAAGCAGTAGGTAAACATCAAACTGGTGAAATGGGTGATGCTGAGTTAGCTGAAATCGAAAATACCGCATGTCCTACATGTGGTTCTTGCTCTGGTATGTACACAGCTAATACAATGAACTGCTTAACAGAAGCTCTTGGTATGGGCCTTCCTGGTAATGGTACAATTCCAGCAGTATACTCTGAACGTTTACGTCTTGCTAAATTAGCAGGTATGCAAGCAGTAGAGGTATTGAAAGCAAACCTTCGTCCTAAAGACATTATGACACGCGAAGCTTTTGAAAATGCAGTAGCTCTAGATATGGCTTTGGGTGGTTCCTCTAATACAGCACTTCATTTGCCAGCTATCGCTCACGAAGCAGGTGTACCATTGTCCTTGGACGACTTCGATCGCATTGCACAAAACACACCTCAATTGTCCAAACTTTCTCCATCTGGTAAATACTTCATCGAAGACTTGTATGCTGCAGGCGGCGTATCTGCTGTGTTGAAACGTTTAGCAGAAAATGGTCGTTTGCATACAGATTGCAAAACTGTAGCTCTTAAAACACAAGGTGAAATTGCAGCGGTAGCTCATGTAACTGATGAAGACGTTATTCATCCTTGGAATAATCCTGTTCATGAAACAGGTGGTATTGCCGTTCTTAAAGGTAACCTTGCTGTAGACGGTTCCGTTGTAAAAGCAGGTGCCGTAGATGAAGATATGCTTGTTCACTCTGGTCCAGCAAAGGTATTCAACAGCGAAGAAGAAGCTGTTGAAGCTATTACAGGCGGTAAAATCGTAAAAGGTGATGTGGTAGTTATCCGTTACGAAGGTCCTAAAGGAGGCCCTGGCATGCGTGAAATGTTAACACCAACATCCATGATCGCAGGTATGGGTCTTGATAAAGACGTAGCCTTGTTGACTGATGGTCGTTTCTCTGGTGCTACACGTGGTGCATCCATTGGTCACGTATCTCCAGAAGCTGCGGCTGGTGGCACAATCGCTGTTGTTGAAGATGGTGACATTATCAACATCGATATTCCAAACGGTAAATTGGAATTGGCTGTATCTGATGAAGAAATCGCTCGTCGTAAAGCCGCATTGAAACCATTCAAATCCAATGTAACTGGATACCTTAAAAAATACGCTCTTCATGTATCCTCTGCAGCACAAGGTGCTATCGAAGTATTTGAAGACTAATAGTAGATTTTCATTAATACTAACTAGAGGAGATAGAGTACATGCATAAGTTGTATGATTTTATGGAGGCTCGTGAGCGATTAAGCACAATCACGGTGAAAACAAAATTGCTTCATAGTGATGTGTTCTCTGACGAGTGTGGCAATGATGTATATATCAAGCCAGAAAATTTGCAAATAACAGGTTCCTTTAAGGTTCGTGGTGCATATAATAAAATTGCAAAATTAACAGAAGAAGAAAAGGCACGCGGCGTTATTGCCGCGTCTGCCGGCAACCATGCACAAGGTGTAGCGCTTGCTGCAAAACGTCTAGGCATTAAAGCGACAATCGTTATGCCAAAACATACACCTCTCATCAAGGTTAATGCTACAAAACAATATGGTGCCGAAGTCGTTCTACATGGTGAGATTTATGATGAAGCTTACCAAAAAGCGATGGAATTACAACAAGAGCACGGCTATGTGTTCGTCCATCCTTTTGATGACGAAGATGTTATCGAAGGGCAAGGTACAATTGCATTAGAAGTTCTTGAGGAATTGCCTGATGCGGATGTATTGCTAGTTCCTGTTGGTGGTGGCGGTATTGTTTCTGGTATCGCAGCTGCGGCGAAATTAAAAAATCCTAGCATTAAAATTATTGGTGTAGAACCTGAAGGTGCAGCTAGTGCAATAGCTGCGTTAAAAGAAGATCATCCTGTACCACTTAGTGAGGTGGCAACTATCGCAGATGGTACAGCTGTACGTCAAATCGGCGAAACTACATTAGCATATATTAAGAAATATGTAGATGAAATTGTTACTGTCTCTGATTATGAATTGATGGAAGCATTTTTGTTGCTTGTAGAAAAACATAAGTTAGTAGCAGAAAACTCTGGTATTTTACCATTAGCAGGTCTAAAAAAATTAGACTGTAAAGGCAAAAAGGCAGTAGCCATTGTTAGTGGTGGTAATATCGACGTACTTACTATTTCTTCTATGATCAATAAAGGTCTCGTATTGCGTGGTCGTATCTTCACTTTCTCTGTCAACCTTCCAGATAAACCAGGTCAATTGGTTGCTGTATCTGAAATGCTTGCAGATGCGGATGCAAACGTTATTAAACTTGATCACAATCAGTTTAAAAACCTTGACCGCTTCCATGAAGTGGAATTGCAAGTGACTGTAGAAACAAATGGTGAAGAACACATCAAACACATTATTGATACTTTCAAAAATAATGGTTACATTATTAAACGATTAAATTCCAGCGAGATTTTATCTGAATAGCTGGTCGAAAGGGTTCCTATGAGCGCAGAAACAATCAATGGGGCACGCATTGTCCTTGAAACATTGCATCGCCTTGGTGTAACCGACATGTTCGGTTATCCAGGTGGCGCGGTAATTCCAATTTATGATGAAATTTATAGCTTCCCTGAAATTAAACACTATTTTGTTCGTCATGAACAAGGTGCAGCCCATGCAGCAGATGGTTATGCACGCGTATCTGGAAAAGTAGGCGTATGCCTCGCTACGTCCGGTCCTGGTGCAACTAATCTTGTTACAGGTATTATGACTGCTTACATGGATTCTGTACCTATGGTGGCCATTACTGGTCAGGTTGGTCGTCCGTTTATTGGTAAGGATTCCTTCCAAGAAGCAGATATCCAAGGTATTACCATGCCGATTACAAAACATAACTACCTTGTTCAAGATATTCGCGATTTACCTCGCATCATCAAAGAAGCGTATTTTATTGCTAGTACAGGTCGTCCAGGACCTGTTCTTATTGATATTCCAAAGGATATTCAAACAGAAAAAATATCCATGACAGAATACAATAAATTATATGAAGTACCTATCCATCTTGAAGGTTATGATCCAACCTATAAAGGTCATCAAGGGCAAATTAAGAAAGCGGCTACACTCATTAAAAATGCGAAACGTCCGCTCATCATTGCCGGTGCCGGTGTATTGAAATCTGGCGCTATGGATGAGTTAAAGGAATTGGCAGAAAAGGCTCAAATTCCTGTAACAAATACATTAGTTGGTCTTGGTGGTTTCCCAGGTAACCATGAGCTTGCTCTTGGTATGGTGGGTATGCATGGCTCTGTAGCGGCTAATAATAGTACAGAAGAAGCAGACCTTGTTATTGCAGCTGGTATTCGTTTCCACGATCGCATTACAGGTCATCCAGATTTCTTCTGTAAAAAAGCTAAAATCATTCATATCGATATCGACCCAGCAGAAATTGATAAAAACGTTACTATTAACGTACCAATCGTAGGTGACTTGAAGCGAGTTTTATCTGAACTTAATACGCTTGTAGAACCTACAACTCATGAAGCGTGGATCGGACAAATTCGTGAATGGCAAGCGGAATATCCTATGGTAATTCCTGAATCTAAAGATGGTGTATTACATCCACAATACGTATTATCTGAACTTAACAAGATTGCCAAAGAGGATGCCGTTATTGTAACTGACGTAGGCCAACATCAAATGTGGGCGGCTCAATTCTTAACTCATAAAAAACCTCATACCATTGTTACATCTGGTGGTGCAGGTACCATGGGCTATGGTTTACCAGCTGCAATCGGGGCTCAAGTGGGGGCACCTCATAAACAAGTTATCCTTGTTGTTGGTGATGGTGGATTCCAAATGACCTTCGAAGAGCTCATGATGGTTCGCCAATATAATTTACCAATTAAGATTGTTATCATTAATAATGGTTACCTTGGCATGGTTCGTCAATGGCAACAAATCTTTAATGACCACCGTTATTCCTATGTAGATTTGGAAGTGAGTCCAGACTTCTTGAAATTGGCAGATGCCTTTGATTTGAAAGCTGCTCGTATCGATAATGTAGATGATTTCAATAAAGAATTTAAATCTTTCATTACATCTGATGAAAGTATCATCTTGGATTGTCGTGTAGCAAGAGAAGATAATGTATTGCCGATGATTCCAGCTGGCGGTACCGTAAGTGGTATGATGGGCAAGAAAGGGGTGCTATAATGGCGAAAGAACATCAAGTCTTAGTAATTGCAAAAAATACAGCAGGCATTGGTGCACGTATATTGGCACTCTTTAACCGTCGTGGTTTTAATGTTACAAAGATGACATCTGGTATTACAAATACACCAGGCTACGCTCGTATTACCCTCACCGTTGAGGCAGATGATCGCATCTTAGACCAAATTCAAAAACAAATTTACAAGCTCATTGATGTTGTAAAGGTTAAAGTTTTTGAAGATCATGATGTGGTATGCCGTGAGTTAATGCTTATCAAGGTAAAAGCAACTGCTGCAACACGCTCTCAAATTGTACAAATTGCCGATGTATATCGTGGCAATGTGCTTGATATTTCTCCTACTTCTATGATTATTGAAGTAATTGGTAGCGTAGAAAAATTACGCGGTTTCATTCAAATTATGGAAACTTATGGTGTCCTTGAAATTGCCAAAACTGGCATTACCGCAATGAGCCGTGGAGAAAAGATTTAGGAGATGGTTGTGTGAGTAGTGAATTACTCCATTATGAAGACGTCAAGTTTCGTCGTGAAGGCCGCGAAATTTTAAAAGGCATTAATTGGCATGTTGAAGAAGGAGAGAATTGGGCCTTATTAGGTCTCAATGGGGCTGGTAAATCGACGATGCTCAGCATGATTCCAGCTTACCAAATTCCTACAACAGGATTATTACGCGTATTTGGTCATGAATTTGGCAAATATGCATGGCCTAAGATCAAGGCCCGATTAGGCTTTGTTAGTTCGGCGCTTGGACAATTCCAGTCCACCTTGGATAAACAAGTCGTAGAAGATGTTGTTATTTCTGGTGCTTTTAATAGTATTGGTATTTATCAACAGGTAGAGCCTGAAGTACGTGAACGAGGACTGCAATTATTGTCTGAGTTTGGTTTGTCCTATTTGGAAGGCCATAGATTTCATACACTATCTGCTGGTGAACAGCGCCGTGTTTTACTAGCACGGGCTATTATGGCTAATCCAGATTTACTCATTTTAGATGAGCCTTGTTCTGGACTTGATTTGCCTGCTCGTGAGCAATTCTTAAGAACTGTTGAGAATATGGCACGAGAGGAGCATAAGCCTTTTATTTATGTAGCTCATCAAATTGAAGAGATTATGCCAAGTATTACACATGTAGCTATTATTAAAGATGGTCTCATTGTGTATAAAGGCAAGAAACAGGACATCTTAACCGATGAAATTCTAAGCGATGTATTCGGTATTGATGTATCCGTTGTATGGGAGAAAAATCGCCCATGGATTATAGTTAAGTAAGAGCTAAAATTGGGATAATTCATTTTTTCTTAATACAAAAAGGGTACATATTTAAGTTGTAGATTAGTCTATTTGACTATTCGATAAATTACGATATACACTACAAATCTTGCATTTATTTGTGAGATTGTGTACAGTATATATATTAAATATTCTATTGAATATATTTTGGAGGTTGTCTAGTATGGCAGGTAAAATTTTAGGTACTACAGTTTATTATGATGCAGATTGTAATTTGAGCAAATTGGAAGGCAAAAAAATTACAGTTTTAGGTTACGGTTCTCAAGGTCATGCGCATGCATTGAACTTAAAAGAAAATGGTATGGACGTAACAATTGGTCTTCGTGGTGGTTCTTCTAGCTGGAAAGTCGCTGAAGAAGCAGGCCTTACAGTTAAAGAAACTGCAGAAGCAGTTAAAGGTGCTGACATCGTTATGGTATTGATTCCAGACGAATTACAAGCAGACGTATATGCACAAGATATCGCTCCTAACTTAAAACAAGGTGCATACTTGGCATTTGCTCACGGCTTCAACATTCACTTCGGTAAAATCGTACCTCGTGAAGACATCAACGTATTCATGGTAGCTCCTAAAGGTCCTGGTCATTTAGTACGTCGTACATACCAAGAAGGCTCCGGTGTTCCTTGCTTGTACGCTGTAGAAAAAGATCCATCTGGTGATACTGAAGAAGTTGCATTAGCATGGGCTTCTGGTATCGGTGGTGGACGTTCCGGTATCTTGGAAACTAACTTCAAATCTGAAACTGAAACTGACCTCTTCGGTGAACAAGCTGTATTGTGCGGTGGTGTTACTGAATTGATCAAAACTGGTTTCGAAGTATTAACAGAAGCTGGTTATGAACCTGTAAACGCTTACTTCGAATGCTTGCATGAAATGAAATTGATTGTAGACCTTATCTACGAAGGTGGCTTCCAAAAAATGCGCCACTCCATTTCCAACACAGCTGAATATGGTGACTACCATGCAGGTCCTCGCGTAATTACTGCAGATACTAAAAAAGCTATGGAACAAATCTTGGCTGATATCCAATCTGGTAAATTCGCTGACGAATTCTTGGCTGATTCCAAAAATGGTCAAAAATTCCTTAAAGAACATCGTGAAGCAGCTGCTAACCATCCAATCGAACCAGTTGGTGCAGAACTTCGCAACTTGATGAGCTGGTTGAAATAAGAGATTGCATTAGTAATTTCTTAATAAGCATAGGCTTACTGAAAGCGACCCCATTTGGGGTCGCTTTTTATTGAGTAATACAAGTACGTATGATATAGTTAACGTAGAGTCAGTGTAGTATATTTTGGTATAAGGAGAGATACTATGAGTTCTACAACTATTATTATCATCGTGGCGGTTGCAGTCATTTGGGCCATTTTATTTGCCGTATTTATGAAGTTCAATAAAAAACGACAAGCCGGTGAACAACAATTTGTACAAGAGAATGCTAATAAAGCGATTCTTCATATTTATGGTAAATCTGTAAAGGTTGATGGTAAGGACCTTTCTACTATTGATCATAAAACTGGTCAATATGGTCAAGTCATTGTGGCATTAACACCAGGAGAACATACCATTGAATCCGTATATTACACGACGGATAATGTGGGTACTAAAACAAAGAATGTTGAAACACAGCCTGTTACCATCACAATTCCTGTACAAGCAGGTAATGAATATAATGCGGCTATGTATTTCTATTCCGCGGAACAACGTAAGGCGTATTATAAAGGTGACGTTGACGATGCCGTTTTAGAAGTTGAACTAGAATTAGAATCTGGTTTTACAGCGAATACCCATGCTTATATCATCGTGTACCGTGAATGTAAATAAATTAGTATAGAAACTGTTTAATAGAGCTATCGTTGTGGTAGCTCTATTTTTTATAAGTCGTTGTTGGTTATTAGCATATTTATTTGTGATATAATAAAGAATAATATATGAAAGGAGAACAATATGGATTTTTACACGTTGGCCTATGTTGAAAGTCAGGCTGTGACAGGCCAAACATGGGGCTTTATCGTTTTTGTTGCCATTCTTTTAGCACTGCTTGTTCTAGGTGTACAGGTATTGCGAAATGGTTTTACTAATCGCTATCGTGATTTATTGGTTATTTTGTCTTTAGTTGTAGTGTTTTTCTTAGGACTGGAGTATCAAGAATATAACCGAATGAAAACATACTCTGAAGACTCTTCTCGTATGGCTCAATTTTTACATTCTTTTAGTGCTGATCGTTCTGTACCAAGTGAGCAATTAGCGGTTAACTCCTTAAAAATTCGCAATGGTATGATTTTAAAGGTAAGCGATGATTATTATGAGGTTCAGTTTAATCCAGAATTTACAACCTATACAATTACTCGTGTGTATAAGATGAGCCCAACAGATCGTATTCATGATAAAGCGGACGTATTACCATAAGGAGGAACGTAAATGACAGAAGCTATGGCCGTCTATGGGATGGTCTTTGCCAAACTCGCCATCGGTCTCTTGGCGATTATCTTACAAATCAACTTAATGGGGAAGGGCAACTTAGCGCCAACCTCTGCTTTGGACCAATTACAAAACTATGTACTTGGTGGTATTATCGGTGCCATTATTTACAATGACCAAATCGGTATTTTACAGTTTATGTTAGTCCTCATTTTATGGACTATACTTGTAATGACGCTTAAGTTCTTAAAAGGAAATCTCCGATTCTTTAAAACTATTTTGGATGGACATCCTGTAATTGTTATTGAAAAAGGTCATATCTTAACAGAAGAATGTATGCGTTATGGCATTCAAGCGGCGGAGCTTAAGTTAAAGCTTCGTACAGCAGGTGTTCAATATGTTACGGATGTTAAGCGTGCTGTATTGGAGCAAAATGGTCAGCTCAGCGTAGTTCAATTTAGTGATGAGAATATTAAATTTGACCTTATTGATGATGGTCAAATTAACCATTTTACATTAGCTGTAATTGAAAAAGAAGAAGAGTGGCTTGAAGAAGAGGTTGAAAAGCAAGGGTATAAAATAAAAGATGTATATATTGCTGAATACAAAGATGGTGAGGTAGTCATCTATCCGTATAAAAGAAAACATCGTCCTCAAATTGTAAGTGCTTTAAAAACTAAAACTATTTCTACTAAAAATACATTGAAATCTAAATTTTAAAATCTAATATGTAGTATTTTTAAGCCCACTATTCATAGTGGGCTTATATAGAAAGGGAACTAGTGAATCGTAAAGATTTAATTGATCGATTACAAGCATTATATAAAGACGAAGATAGTCGGATTACTGTAAATCCTCATGCAGGGCAGAAGGTAGCAATCGTCTATCCCAATACATATTTTGTAGGCATGAGTAATCTTGGTCTCCACATTATTTATGAGGAAATCAACTTACGTAATGATAGCGTATGTGAACGTATCTTCTTGCCTGAGAAAAAGGAATTAGAAGCATACGATAAGACTAAGACACCGTTGATGAGTGTTGAAACACAGCGGCCTATGCATCAATTTGATGTAGTGGCCTTTGACGTGACCTTTGAAATGGACTATTTCCATATTCCGTTGATGTTACGTCATGGACGCGTACCTATTATGGGGAAAGACCGCACAGAATTTGATCCTATCGTTATTGCCGGTGGCCCATGTGCTACATTTAATCCAGAGCCTTTTGCGGACTTTATCGATGCTTTCATCATCGGTGAAGGGGAAGGCATCGTTAGTCGCGTTCTAGATATCATTCGCGATGGCAAAATGGAGGGCCTAGATCGACATGCTATTTTGCGTCAATTAGCGAATGTATCTGGCGTGTATATACCATCTTTGTACGTGCCAATTTACAGCGACGACGGCGAATTTAAAGGTTACGATATTGCTGAAGGCGCACCAAAAACGATTAAACGCCACTTTGAAATGCTCACTAGTGGCGGCGAAACCGTAGTAGCAACAAACTATACAGAATTTGGCGCTATGTACATCATCGAGGTTGCACGTGGTTGTGGACGGCATTGTCGATTCTGTATGGCCGGCTATTGTTTCCGTGTACCGCGCGTACGACCTTTAGAAATATTAAAAGAAGGCGTAGATAGAGCAGAGAAATTAGGTAAAAAGGTAGGCCTTATGGGGGCCGCTATTTCTGATTATCCAGAGGTAGATGAGTTAGTTACTTATATTCGTTCAAAAGATATGCGTTATTCTTGCGCATCCTTGCGTGCAGACTCCTTAACACAAGCCGTTGTAGATGGCTTGGCAGATAGTGGGCAAAAGACGATTACCATTGCGCCAGAAACGGGCAGTGAACGATTGCGGCGCGTAATTAATAAGGGCATTAGCGAAGAGCATTTACAAAATGCTGCCACTTTATCAGCTAAGTCTGGTATCCAACATATGCGACTTTACATTATGATTGGGTTGCCTACGGAAACTGACGAGGATATTGAAGCAATTGTAGGCCTGGCAGAACGGACGCAAGCCCATATGGCCGAGGTAGGTTGTAAAGGTCGTTTAACGCTCAGTATCAATCCATTTATTCCGAAGCCTTTTACACCATTCCAATGGATGGCTATGGATAATCAAAAAACGGTAGAGAAAAAACTTCAATATATTAAAAAATCATTGCAAAAGAATCGTCGTATTGAGGTGCTCGTTGAATCACCTAAAGAGGCATATATCCAAGGTGTACTAGCTCGTGGTGATCGCCGTCTTGGTGCTGTTCTTGCGGCATGTGCAGCAGATCGTGGCAGTAAGTCCTTCAAGGCTGAAATGAAGGCAGCAGGCCTAGATATGGACGAGATGAACTATCGTGAACGCAGCTTTGATGAATTTTTACCATGGAGTCACCTCGACATGGGGATGGACGATGGATATCTTGAAATGGAATGGAAACGCTCTGTGGATGAAGCGTATACACCGCCATGTGTACAAGGTTGTAAGCGATGTGGTGTATGTAAATAGGAGGCACTTATGAATCAATCTGTAAAACGTATAGATATTAAAGGACCTCATGGTACTTGGTCTTATGAAACTCCTAATTGGGCAGATCGTTTTCCTATTACAATAGGTGATACGTACCGTCATGGTGGTGTATCTCAAGAGCCCTATAAATCACTAAATTTAGCATTTCACGTAGGGGATGAGCCTAAGTATGTTCGTGAAAACCGTGCTATTATTGCTGAATATTTAGGTGTTGAACCAGAGCGAATCTCTTGTGGTAATCAAGTACATGGTTTAAAAGCTGTAGAAATCAAAGAAGATCTCGTTGGTGCTGGAGCCTTTGGAGAGGATACAGCTATCGATGACTGTGATGCGGTATTTACAAAATTACCCAATGTACCGCTATTTTTATTTACTGCTGATTGTGTAGCTGTAGGTATTTATGATGCTAACCATCACGCTATCGCTACGGTACATGCAGGCTGGCGCGGAGCGATAGGACATTTGCCAGTTCTTACTATTGAGGCTATGAAAGAAGCTTATGGTACGGAGTTCAAAGATTGTTATATCTATCTTGGACCTAGCATTGGGCCAGAATCCTTTGAAGTCGATGTAGAGTTAGGGAAACGTTTTGAATTAGCTTGGCGTGGTATGACCGACCGTAGTGTGGCTGATATTGTAAACTATCCAGGTGATAAACTAGATAAAGCCTATATCAACTTATGGAACTTTATCGCCGAAGGACTTATGGTGAATGGTGTGCCTAAAGAAAATATCGCTATTGGCGGTACTGATACAGTAACATCTAGAGATTGTTATTCCTATCGTCGAGAATCTGGTAAAACAGGTCGCATGGCTTTATTTGGTATGCTACAAGAACGGTAGTATATACATACATGGATTTATGCGCTTTATAAGACCTAAATGATGTACAATCAATACTAAATACTATATAATAGAATAGTCTATACAAATATATTTTATGGTTTTTAAATATAGATGAAGGGGAATCACATGATTGAAGAATCCCTACACGCTATACAGCAGCGCATGGCAGATGCTATGGCGCGCGTTGGTCGCGTAGATACAGCATTATTAGTAGCTGTTACTAAGAACCACCCTGTATCAGCGGTGGAAGAGGTCGCACGTCTCGGTGTTACTCATGTGGGGGAAAATCGAGTACAAGAGGCTAAAGAAAAACAGCTCACCTATAAAGGTCCAGCATTAACATGGCACTTGATTGGTCATTTACAGGTCAACAAGGTGCGTCAAGCGGTGCCTATGTTTGATTTAATTCATTCTGTAGACAGCCGTAAACTATTAGATGAAATCGAAAAGGTCGCTACAAAGCACGACAAAGTGCAAGACGTATTGTTGCAAGTCAACGTGGCTCGAGAAGCCTCCAAAACAGGTATGACTGTTGAAGAGTTTCCAGAAATACGAGACTATGCAAAGACATTGCCTCATGTACGTGTACGGGGCTTGATGTGTATGGCGCCATTTTTCGACGATCCAGAGGAAGCACGTCCAATCTTCCGCGTAGCAAACGCCTTGTATGAGGATATGAAGGGCTACTTTGAAGAGGGGCAGATTCAATATTTATCTATGGGGATGACTCACGACTTTGAAGTCGCTTTAGAAGAAGGGGCTAACATCGTTCGTGTAGGCACAGCAATTTTTGGGGAACGTGTGTATGATTAAGGCTTGGGTTGCCTGATAATCGATAGCGTTAAGTATTAGGAGGAAATCCAAATGGCATTGGGAGATTATTTAGACAAAGCAAAAAACTTATTCTTAGGCAAAAATGATGATGACTATGAATATGATGATTATGACTATGAAGATGAAGAGGAATATGAAGCGGAACCTACACCAGTAGCTCCAGTAGCTCCAGTATCCGGTGCATCTGAATTTCATCCACGCAAGGTAGGAGGCCAATCTACGATGACACAACGTCCAACAGCTATGAAAGTAGTTGTAATTGAACCAAAAGTATTTGAAGACTCTGAAAATATTACACATCAATTGCGCGACATGCGTCCTGTATTGATTAACTTTGAAAATACAGATCCTCATGAAGCAGCTCGTATTGTGGACTTCGTATCTGGTGCGACTTTTGCATTGGATGGTAAATTGGAAAAGGTGGGTAAGGACATTTTCATGTGCGTACCTGTAAATATTTCCATTGATTATTCTGATAATGAAAGTAACAAAACTGAGCAAAACGAATACGCTTGGGAAAACAAATAATTTCTCTATAAACGGTGGTGACAACGATGTTAGGTAAAACCTTATGTATTGGCGTTGGCTCGATGGGGGGCGCTTTATTGCGCGGTGCATTACAGCATGGCGTGTTGAAAGCAAGTGATACGCACATTCTAGTACGTCGCGAAGAACAATGTAAGGCTCTTACAGAGGAGCTTGGTGTAGTAGGTTTTACGACTATGCCTAATGTGCATGAGTACAATACTATTCTCTTGGCTGTAAAACCACAAGTGTTACCATCTGTATTAGAGACGTTAAAAGAAGTACCTTATGGGACTGTTATGATTTCCGTTGCTGCAGGTATCACCTTAGATACTCTAGATGCAGCGATTCCGCAAGCTAACTGGTTTAGAGCTATGCCGAATACACCGGCTTCTATCGGTGCAGGTATGACGGCTCTTGCAGGGGATGATGTACATACAGACCTTGGTCGTGATGTTCAAGCCTTGTTTGAGGCTGTCGGCGAAGTGGCCGTGGTAAGCGAAGCTGATTTAGATCGCTTAGGTGCACTATCTGGTGCGGGCCCTGGTTATATGTTCGTCATTCTTGATGCGTTAGCTGATGCGGGCGTTCGCATCGGATTGCCTCGTCACTTGGCAATCAAGGCAGCGGCTCAAACGATGTACGGTGCAGGCAAGATGGCTCTTGAAAGTGGCAATCATCCAGCAGTATTACGAGATCAAGTAACAAGTCCAGGTGGCACGACCATTGCCGGTATTGGTGCCATGGAAAAAGGTGGACTTCGCAGTGCTCTCCAAGACGGCGTAGTAGCATGTCTTGCTCGGTCGAATGAATTGGGGAAATAATTTTGGCAGATACTAGTAAATTAATACGATATTTTGAAGCCAGTGGCAGTGGTGAGGAAGCTCGCCGCATGCTAGACTTGGCTGAGCAGGTTGTAAAAGGTCGCCCGTACCGCGTGGCGGACTTTACGAGCCCTGCAGGCCTTGTCATTGCAGACGCAATCAAGGCTAACTACCCACAGCTTATCGTTAAGACAGACGGTGGCTATGAAGGGGCGGAACGTATCCGCATCGCCTTTGTAGATAGCGACTTTAATGGTACTGTGGATATGGGTATTCGCGCCCTTAAGGTAAATTGGGACCCACGGTTCCGATTGCTTACCCATCGCGATGTGCTGGGTTCCTTGATGGGCCTTGGAATCGATCGCTCCAAATTTGGTGACGTTATCGTTCAACAAGGGGGCGCTCAAATTTTGGTAGATGAAAGCGTAGCAGACTTTGTGATTCAAAACTTCACAAAAATTGCTATGGTTTCTGTATCTGTAGAGGCTATTGACCTATCAGATATTGCACCAAAAGAAGAAAAAATTAAAGAAGTCCGCACTACAGTTGCTTCTTTGCGCTTAGATGCGGTGGCAAGTTCTGGTTTTAGCGTGTCTCGTACTAAATTGGTAAGTGCTATAAATGCAGGATTATTGCAAGTAAACTGGCAACCAGCTAAGGGTGCATCCCAAGAAGTTAAAGAAGGGGATGTAATCTCTATGCGTGGTCGTGGCCGAATGAAGGTAGAAGCCATTACAGGTACATCTCGTAAGGGGCGTATCGGCGTATATCTGAAACGATTCATGTAGGCAATTGAAAATCGGCTTGACCATCAAGCCGATTTTTTTGTATATAGTAGGACAGCCATGGTATCCATAACATTTCAACCTACAACTGAAGATACAATCCTATTCGTTGGCGGCGGGAAGGTCGCAGAGCGACGAATGCAGCTCTTTATTGATGAGCCATGCAACATTGTGGTGATTGCTCCCACTGTAACAGATAGGATTTGCCAATGGGCAAAGGATAATCGTATCACGTGGTACGACCGTGCTTTCACAATGGATGATGAACACCACATTATAACGAGCAGTTTGTTCTTTATCTGTACAGATAATAGCGAATTAAACGATACGTTATATGATATGGGGAAAAAACACCGCGTTTGGACTAATCGAAGTGATGACCCTAGAGCGTGCAGATTTACTGTGCCTTCGTCCCTTGAATTAGGCGATCTTCATATCGCTATTAGCGCTAATAATGTAGGGCCTCGTATCAATCGCCTCGTAAAACAAGATATGATGAATCGTTATGGTCAGTTGCAAAAGGCTATGCCTAGACTTAAAATATTTAGAGAAGAAGTAAAGTTACTACTTCCTACTCCAGAGGCTCGACAGAAATTTTGGCGAAACCATCTGACTGTAGAAACATTTGAAGCCATTCTCAAGGGAGAGTGGATGACTATAGAGGAGAAACTTGACCATGAAATTAGTGGTATTAGGTCTAAATCATAGAAGTGCTGCTGTTGCGGTGCGTGAACGTTTCTCGTTTGATAAGGACGAGGTCGCTTCAGCACTGAACCGCCTCTATGAATTCGACTGTGTAGCAGAATGCGTTATTTTGTCTACATGCAATAGAACTGAAATCTATGCGGCCTTAGAAGGTGTAGAGTTCCCTAAAGAATATATGTTGGCCGTGTTAAAGGATTTAAAAGGTGCCGACCACATCGATGAAGATGCGTTTTTCTATTATGAAGGACGAGATTGCATCGAGCATTTATTCCGCGTATCTGCAAGTCTTGATTCCCTTGTGCTGGGGGAAGGTCAAATTTTGAGCCAATTAAAAGGGGCTTATATTCAAGCTTATAGCGCAGGTTGCACAGGCACGATTTTCAATATTTTGTTCCAACGCGCTATCAGTGTTGGTAAAAAGGTTCGCACGAATACAGGTATTGCTAATACGCCAGTATCTGTGAGCTATACGGCTGTTAACCTCGCTGAGGATAGTTTAGATAAACCATTATCTGAGGCGACGGTACTCATCTTAGGTGCTGGTACAATGAGCGAGTTGACCGCAACGCACCTACAAGCAAAGGGCGTAAAAACGATTTTCGTATCTAATAGAACCTTTACCAAGGCAGAGGCTTTAGCTGAGCGATTTAATGGTAAAGCTGTTAAGCTAGATCACTTTGTAGATTACGCTAAAGATGCGGATATCCTCATTACATCTACAGGGGCGCCGCACTATATTATTACTGAGCGTGAAGCAAAGAAAATTACCTCCCTTCGCAAAGGTGAGCCAATCGTTATGATTGATATTGCGGTACCACGCGATATTGATCCCGGCGTAGCAGATATGGAAGGTATTTACCTATTTAATATCGACTCTCTTGAGAGTGTAGTTGAAGAAAATAAGGCACAGCGCGAAGAAGAAGCTCGTCGTGCAGAGCCGATCATTCACGATGCTATTGAAGAACTATTAGACAAATTGAGCTATTTGACGGTGCGCCCTATGATGGCATTGCTCACGGAAAAAGCAGAACGCATTCGCCGTCGTGAGTTACATCGCGCATTAGCGAAATTACCTGATATTTCAGATAAGGAGCGCCGCATTATGGACTCTATGAGTCGTATGATCATTCGCAAAATGTTGCGTGAACCGATGATTCACTTTAACGAAATCGCTGGTACAGAGGAAGAAGGTTTGTACTGGGATTTATTCAAAGATATGTTTAATCTTGAGAAAGAAGGCTAAGGCCATGAGAGACCATATTCGAATCGGCACGCGAAAAAGTGCCCTTGCCCTATGGCAGGCTGAACATATTAGTGCAGAGTTACAACGTCTGTACCCAAACATTACGGTCGAGCTAGTTCACTTTAATACAAAAGGGGACCGTATCTTGGAAAAACCACTGGCTCAAGTTGGTGGTAAAGGTTTGTTTACCGCTGAATTAGAAGAAGCTATGCACAAAGGCGACATTGATATCGCCGTACATAGCTTGAAAGATATGCCTACAGAGTTGCCAGAAGGTCTTACTTTAGGCGCTATTTCCGCCCGTGAAGTGCCTTACGATGCGCTTGTGAGCCCCGTGTATAAAACATTAGATAAATTGCCTGAAGGTGCTCGCGTCGGTACAAGTAGCTTGCGTCGCCAAGCGCAATTATTACATGTCCGTCCTGACCTTAAGGTCGAAGTTATCCGCGGTAATGTACAAACTCGGTTGAGCAAGATTGAAACAGAAAAACTAGATGGCGTTATCTTGGCACAAGCCGGTCTTAAACGGTTGGGCTTAGATGATCAAATTACCCAAGTATTTAAAGCGGATGAAATGATTCCTGCTGTTGGTCAAGGGGCACTTGCTATCGAGTGTCGTGCTGACGATACGGAAATGCTTGAAATGCTGGCTCCCATTAACGACGAAGCTACACGCTATGCTGTTGAAGGAGAACGCAGCTTCTTGCGTCAGTTAAATGGTGGTTGCCAAGTGCCGATGGGGGTACATGGTACTATCAATAAAGGTCAATTGACCTTAAAGGCCATGATTGCGTCCCTCGATGGTAAAACTGTGTACGAAGGAGAAATTTCTGGCCCAGCAAAGAAAGCTGAAATTCTTGGTAAAAACCTTGCAAAAGCCTTATATGAAGAAGGGGGCAAACATATTGTGGATGCTCTCATAGAGGAAGGAATCATAAAATGACAGGTATGGTATATCTAATCGGTGCAGGCCCTGGCGATGTTAAACTTATTACTGTAAAAGGTCGCGAATGCATTGAAAAAGCAGATGTAATTGTATATGACTATTTAGCAGATGCTCATTTACTTGAATGGGCACGCCCAGATGCAGAATTGATTTACGCTGGTAAACAATGTAAAGATCACACAATGCACCAATGGGAAATCAATGAGCTGTTAGTACAAAAAGGTAAAGAAGGCAAAATCGTAGCACGCTTAAAAGGCGGGGATCCACTCGTATTTGGTCGCGGTGGTGAAGAGGCTATGGCACTTGGTGAAGCTGGCGTACCATTTGAGTTTGTACCTGGTGTAACATCTCCAATCGCAGCTCCTGCTTATGCAGGTATTCCTGTAACACAACGCGCTATGGCTACATCCTTTGCGGTTGTAACAGGTCATGAGGATCCAACTAAAGCCGTATCTGGTATTCATTGGGAAGGCCTTGCTACAGCCGTTGATACACTTTGCTTTGTAATGGGTGTTGGCAATTTACCTACCATTGCAGAAAAATTGATTGCTCATGGACGCCCAGCTTCTACACCAGTAGCGCTTGTTCGTTGGGGTACAAAAACGGTTCAAGAAGTTCTCGTATCTACCCTTGAACATGTAGTAGAAGACGTAGAAAAGGCACAACTAAAAGCGCCAGCTATCATCGTAGTAGGAGATGTAGTTAACCTTCGTGAAAAATTACAATGGTTCGATAATAAACCGTTATTCGGCAAAACTATTGTAGTTACACGCGCTCGCTCCCAAGCTAGTGCATTCCGCGAAAAATTAGCAGCTCAAGGTGCTAATGTAGTGGAAGCGGCAGCGATTAAAACATCTCCATTGGAGTTATTTGATGAAGATCGTCGTATCATCAATAATACAAAACAATACCAATGCATCGTATTCACCTCTGGTGAAGGGGTACGTTACTTCTTCGATGCTCTTTATAAAGAGGGCAAGGACACTCGTGCATTAGGTAACTCTAAAGTAGCAGCTATCGGCTGTGCTACTGCTCGTGAACTTCAAAAATACGGCATCGTACCAGATATCATTCCTGTAGACTACAAGGCTGAATCTGCTGTAGAGGCTCTTGAAGAAGAACTCAAAGCAGGCGATTCTGTATTGCTCATCCAACCAAAAGTAGCTCGTGATGTAATTCCACGCTCTTTGCGTCATCACGATATAGATGTAGATATTTTGCGTTTATATGAAACGACACAAGACACATCTCAACAAGAAGCATTAATCAATGCATTAACTGCAGGTACTGTAGACTACATTACGTTTACAAGTTCCTCTACAGTAACTAATACAATCCAATTATTGGGTGATGATGCATTGAAACTATTAGGCAATACTAAGATTGCTTGCATCGGACCTATCACAGCTGCTACGGCTATGAGTGCAGGTCTTAAACCTGCTGTCATCAGTGATGTATATACAACCGATGGCTTAGTTAATGCTATTATAAATGATGCTAAGGCTTAATAAGGATAGCATATAGTTGTTTCTATTTAGGAAATAACAATATCTCATATGAGCTAGCTTCTAATATTTTAATGAGCCCTATAGGGCCTATAGGAGGATCACATGTATGATTTAACATACCGTCCTCGCCGCTTGCGTATCAATCCAGAAATGCGTGATTTGGTACGGGAAACGACACTCGACGTAACTGATTTAATTTATCCATTATTTATCGTTCCTGGTGAAGGTATCAAAAAGGAAATCGATACGTTGCCAGGCCAATACCACTTATCCGTTGATGAAGCTGTAAAAATGGCTCAAGAGGTATTTGATCTTGGTATTCTTGGGGTAGAAATCTTCGGTATTCCTACATATAAGGACGAACAAGGTTCCTCTGCATGGGATATGTCCCAACCTGTACAACAAGCTATCAAAGCCATCCGTGCAGCTGTGCCAAACCTATTGGTGGTAGCTGATGTGTGCTTGTGCCAATACACAACAACAGGCCATTGTGGCATGATTGATGATCATGAAATCTTAAATGATGAAACATTGCCATTGCTTTGTAAAGTAGCGGTAAGCCAAGCAGAAGCAGGTGCCCATATGGTGGCGCCATCCGATATGATGGACGGCCGTGTAGGTGCTATCCGTGAAGCCCTTGATGCGGCAGGTTATACTAATGTATCTATTATGAGCTATGCTGCAAAATACGCATCCGCTTACTATGGTCCGTTCCGTGGTGCCGTTAACTCTGCACCTAAATTTGGGGACCGCAAATCCTATCAAATGGACCCAGCTAATCGGTTGGAAGCTTTCAGAGAAATCGAACTCGACATCGCTGAAGGTGCAGATATTATCATGATTAAACCAGCATTGTCCTACTTGGATATCGTTCGTGAAACACGTGACCGCTATGAATTACCTGTGGCGGTATACAATGTGTCTGGCGAATATGCAATGGTTAAATCTGCTGCGGCAGCTGGTCTCATCGACGAAGAACGCCTCGTTATGGAAACAATGCTTTCCATGAAGCGTGCTGGTGCTAAAATCATCATTACGTACCATGCCTTAGATATTGCTAAATGGTTACAACAATAAGGAGGAACTATGTTCCAACTCGGTAAATCTGAAAAGGCCTTTGAAGAGGCTAAACGTTATATGCCAGGCGGCGTAAATAGTCCGGTTCGTTCCTACCGCAGTGTAGGTTCTAATCCTCCGTTTATCAGCAGTGCTAGCGGTAGCCGTATTTATGATATCGACAACAACGAATACATCGACTATGTGTTGAGCTGGGGTCCTATGATTTTGGGCCATGCGAACCCTGAGGTTATTGCAAGCCTACAAGAAGCAATTCCTCGCGGCACTAGCTATGGTGCGCCTACATTACTAGAAACAGAATTGGCGAAAAAGGTACAAGCCTTTATGCCATCTATGGAGGTTATTCGCCTCGTTAACTCTGGTACAGAGGCAACTATGAGTGCCTTGCGTGTAGCTCGTGGTTATACTGGTCGCGATCGTATCGTAAAATTCGTTGGTTGTTATCATGGTCATAGTGATGCGCTTTTGGTGAAAGCTGGCTCTGGTCTTGCTACCTTTGGCGTACCAGATAGCCCTGGTGTTCCTCAAGGCGTAGCAGAAAACACCATAACCTTACCGTACAATGACTCTGATGCGGTTCGCAAGTTATTCGACGAGATTGGTGATACTATTGCGGCTATCATCGTAGAACCTGTAGCGGGTAACATGGGCTGTGTGCCTCCTGAACCAGGATTCCTTGAAACCTTGCGCGAAGTAACTAAGGCTCACGGTGCATTGTTGATTTTTGACGAAGTTATGTGTGGCTTCCGTGCTAGCAGTGGCGGTGCTCAAAAACGTTACAATATTAAACCTGATCTTACATGTTTAGGTAAAATCGTTGGTGGTGGCATGCCACTTGCTGTATTTGGCGGTGCTCGTGAGATTATGAACCAAATTGCACCAGCTGGTCCTATTTATCAAGCTGGTACATTGAGCGGTAATCCAATTGCCGTTACCTCTGGTCTTGCAACACTTTCCATTTTGCAAAGAGACCCAACTATTTTCAAACAAGTAGAAGACGCAACCATAGCCCTTTGCGAAGGCTTTGAACGCTTGGCTGCTCAATACAATGTGCCTGTTGTAGTGCAACGGGTAGGCTCCATGTTCACCATCTTCTTCACTGATAAACCAGTTAAGAACTTTGATGATGCAGCAGCTTGTAACGAAGAACACTTTAAAATGTTCTTCCACCATAATTTGAGCCATGGTATCTACTATGCGCCAAGCCCTTATGAAAGTAACTTCGTATCTATCTGCCATAAGAGTAGTGAAATCGAACGCACATTAGCCGTTGCTGATGAAGCTTTCAAAAAAATCAGTGATACACTACTATAAAGATTAGTGATACACTACTATAAAAATCAGTGATACATTATTATAAAATATATAGTTTGTAGTTGTTTATGTATCGATGTAGGTGATGAACATGCAGTTTTATAAGAACTTAAAGCGTGCTCGCGTGCGCATGGGCAAAAGCCAAATCGAAGTAGCAAAGGCCGTAGGTATCAGTAATGCGGCGCTTTCAAATTACGAAACAGGGTATCGCGAACCAGATTTAGATACACTCTGTGCCCTGTCTCGCTATTATGGATTGACCTTGGATGAGCTGTTAGATGTAAATGGAGAACAACACGAGCCCATCTATGATCTCAGTCCGGTACTCAAAAATAAATACATCGCCTATAAAGGTGAAGTATTTGAGTTGAAAGACTCACAAAAACGTGCACTCTTGCGCGAGCTAGACAATCTATTTACTAAATTTGAGAAATCAAAGGTAGAAGATAAAAGTAGTAAGCCGAAAACGTACAAACATGGGAACCCACATATCAATCGAGCGGGCCTAGCTAACAGCGCTGGTAGCTTAGCGGCACGACGAAATATAAAGTAGTGCTATACTATATTGTATGTGAGTGGAACATGTTTATTTGAACAATTTAATTATAACAATCATAAAAGCACCATCTATCTTAATGGGAAACGACACATAAGTCGGACCTAGGTAGATGGTGCTTTTGTATTACTATAGTGTAAATGCATGTGCTACCGCTTTGGCATTTTTTTAGGCTAACTATAAAAATAAATAAAAGATAACAATATTAAAATATTCATTGGTGATATAAGTTGGTTTAATATATAATTGAAATATAGAAGTGAATTGAATATTAACTGATCGTATAGGAGACATTATGAAAGTATGGAGCGGTGTAAAATCTATATTAGATCGAACACCTTTTACGGTTAAATTTTATATTGGTTTTGCTTTGTTTTGGTTTTTATTAATAGGAGCTATGTCTTTAAATGCATATATTAAAAGGCCGGAGCAAATGCAAAGCCTTCAATTATACGAGCAAAAACTAGAAGATATATCTGTGAAAAAAATAAGTGAAGAATACTATGCATCTGGTCGAGCCTATCAAAATAATAATCTTGAAATTACGTACGACTCACTTACAATTGATGATGTTAAAGGAATACTTTCAAAACAAAATATAGGCTGGAATGAGATTAACAAGAATCGTATTGTTGGACATGATTATGATACTAATATTTATCTCGAACTATTTAAAGAACGAGGCTCTGATAAAGTGACTTTAATATTACAAAAAAGAAATTAATTATGGGTGGCAAAATTGTACTATCTCAACAACTAATGCATAAGTAGAACTCCAAATGCAAGCAGGGGTTGATTAGTAGTTGAGGAAAAAGATAATACTAATAATTAGCATATTAGGAAATATTTTTTCGCTGTTTTTGCTTGGTGGCTAGTTTGTTAGCAACCCTACTAGATAAATCTAGTATATAGGCAATATAAAGGACTTTGAGGGATGAAATTTAAAACAATTTATTCTGTTGTTTGGTATATACTCATGGGGATAATAGAGATTGGTATATTAATAGAGATTTTGATAGGTATAATGGAAGATTATATTATAGAAGGGTAAGGATGTAATAAAGATATATGCGAATAAGTTTATTGAAAGAACTTGGGGCAAATTTATTTAAATATATGTTTGGTGGTATTGTAGTAGCCTTTATACTAATTATAATTGTTGGTATCACTACTCGATATTATCATTATAATGACAACTCTTCTGCATTAATCAGATATGGATATTCTTTCTACAAAGAGGATTTGATTGATGAGATAAACTGGACTCGCATTGGTGATAAGTTTATGGTGAAGAATTCTGACTATACTGACTTTAAGGCAAAGTATAATCAGAGTAGATTCTTAGCTGATATAAATGATAATAAGGACAAAATTAGTGAAGGTCTTAATACCAATAGCATTAGAGTCCAGTTGAAAGAAGACTTTATACGAATTAAATATAAAATGGTGGATTGATAAAGATGGTTTTCGATAGGGTTGTTATTAATAAATTAAAAATAATTATATTTGTAGTAGGAATAATCATAGGCTCATTTAGTGGTGCTCTTGTATTAGAGAAAATAGATAATACATTGGAATCCATTTATTCTGGTAGACAAGCTCTTATTTGGAATGAATATAAAAGTTTTGATCATCGTGAGCATTTTACTATCAATGCCATCTATCCTTTTAAATATGAAATTGGTAGTGTTAGACCTTATTTTATTGTTGATGCAGTAAGTAATAGTAATATGGATACAATAGAAAAATCTTTAGCTTTAAATGGATGGCAGCAAATAGAGGCTAATACATTTAAAAAAGAAACTAGTGGAGAAGTATTAAAATTATCTGTAAAACCTATTAACATGAATGAATTTATGATTGTATATTATTACTAACTTTTACAAATGGAATCCATACTATTAGTTATGTGCTAATCGTAATAATTAATGAATAGTTATATAGGTAAAGTTATTCAGAAATGTATTAGTTGAGTTAGAAGAGATTATGAACGCTGGGCGTATCTTATGTAGTATTTTACTAGCTATGTATGCAATATATATTATACGAAATAATACAATAACTATTGCAGGCGCAAATGTTAAGAGAAGCATTGTTCTTACAATGATACAATTAGGTCAATTACTGATGATTGAATTAATGGTTATTTTCGGTGGGACGATTTTACATAGCTTTTCTATTTTTTCGTTAATACTTGCCGTTCTTCTTTTGGGGGAAATGTTTGCACTAAAGCAAAATCTTAATGAATATTTTATGTGCAAGGAAGGAAAAAGCTATGGCATTAGTATTATTGGAAAAGGTCGAATTGCTGTGTCTGTAGGACAGAGTATCCTTTTAATCTTTCTTAGAATCTGGAGTTGGTAAAATTTAATAAGCGCCAAAGTTAATAATGTAATATTTTAGTATTTACAGCAGATAGCTGATTATCTAAAATCAGCTATCTGTTATTTTTGTACGCCGAATAGGCATGACTAAACCCCCAGTTAAACTGGGGGTCGGTAAAAAATTCTTAGTGAAAAGGAAAGAACCTCCTAGTGATAGAATGAAGTTGGTCTGGCAACCACAACATTTCAACATAGGAGGTTCAATGTCAATGAATGACGTAAAAAGCTTATCACATAGTAAATGGAGATGTAAATATCATATTGTTTTTGCTCCAAAGTATAGAAGACAAATAATTTACGGTCGGATAAAAGCTGATGTAGGTAAAATCTTACGAGATTTATGTAAGAGAAAAAATGTAGAGATAATAGAAGCGGAATGCTGTCCGGATCATATTCATATGCTAGTAACGATACCACCACATTTAAGCGTATCGAGTTTTATGGGATATTTAAAAAGTAAAAGTAGCCTCATGATATTCGATAAACACGCAAATTTAAAATATAAGTATGGAAATAGACATTTCTGGTGTAGAGGATATTATGTGGATACGGTAGGACGATATGAAGGAGCGATAAAAGAGTATATTCGCAATCAACAACAAGAGGATATAGCGCAAGATACATTAAACTTTAAAGAATATACCGACCCGTTTACGGGTGAGCCAGTAAAATAGGCAAAATAAAAGCCCCCGAGTAGGGGTCAGCCAGTGGCAATAGAGTGGTTGTCAGATCATTCAATGCCCTCTTTAGAGGGCCACCACTAGAGAAAGACCCTTATAGGGTCAGAGCAAACCACCCGTTCTACGGGTGGTTATGATTTATTATTTTACCTATATCGAATAATTCCTATTAAAATTACCAGAATTTTACGATTTTATGAGTGTTTTATGATAAAATAAAAGGTATGAATACTTCAACAACTAGGTCTATTACCTATAATGGCGACAGAATTGAATATGAGTTAACCATCAAGCGTGTGAAGAACATGAACATGCGTATTACAAAGGATGGTGTGATCCATGTGTCGGCGAATGCCTATGTGCCGGATTATAGGGTGGACAAGTTTGTTATCGAAAATATGCCCTTCATTGAGCGGGCTCGTTACAAGATTGATGCATTGAATGCCAAGCGCGTCGATGCGTTGCAGTATGTGAATGGTGAAAGCTTATCTATCCTCGGCATTCCCGTTACGTTGCGCCTAGTTGAGCAGGACGGAAAGCCTCATATTGGCTTCGATGGGAAGGCTATTCTTACCATGGTAGTGCCTCGTGGTACAACCTATGAAGCGAAGCATAAATTAATGCAAAGTTATTGGCGTAATTTAGGGGAGAAGGTTTTTGTCCATTGGGCGAAGGTCGTGTATCAACGCTACCACAAGCAAGGTATCGATGTACCTATGCCAACTATAAAGCAGCAGCGTATGAAGAGCCGTTGGGGTTCTTGTACGCCAGCCAAGCAGCTTATCAAGATGAACACCCGTTTATTAGAGGGACCACAGGTGTATATTGAGTACGTCATGGTTCATGAGTTTGCTCATTTTAAATATTTAGACCATTCCAAGAACTTTCACAATCTAGTGGCACAGTTTTTGCCAGATTGGAAGGCTCGTAAGAAGTCATTGAACGTGTATTTTGCTCATCGCCCTTAAAGGAGGTGTACCATGCAGCCATTTGTACATTTACATAGTCATACAGAGTTTAGTTTGCTGGACGGCATTAGTCGTTTGCCTGACATGGTACGTCGTGCGAAGGAGTTAAATCAGCCGGCCCTTGCCATTACAGATCACGGCAATATGTACGCAGCCATTTATTTCTACAAAGAATGTATGGCCCAAGGCGTTAAGCCAATCATTGGTTGTGAAGTATATGTAACGGAAAACAATCGATTTGATCGTCCAGAAGGTCGTAGCCGTGAACGTTTAAAACATCTTATTTTGTTAGCTGAGACCATGGAAGGGTATCGTAATCTCGTTAAAATCGTGTCGAAAGCGTCTACGGAAGGTATGTTATATCGTCCTCGTGCAGACCGCGATTTATTGCGTCAATACAGCAAAGGCATAATTGCTCTTAGTGCTTGTATTCAAGGGGAGATTCCTCAGTATATCTTGCAAGATAATATGGAAGGCGCCAAGCGTTCCATTGAATGGTATATCGAGACCTACGGAAAGGATAATTTCTTCTTAGAAATCCAAAATCATGGCTTGCCAGAGGAGGCAAAGGCGCAAGAGGAGCTCATTAAGCTCAGCAAGGAATATGGTCTTGGCATCGTCGCATCTAATGACTTCCACTATGTTTTAAAGGAGGATGCGGATGCGCAGGATATTAAGGTATGTATTTCTACAGGCCGACGTCGTGCTGAGGTGGATCGCTTAAAATTCCCTAATGATGAATTCTATCTAAAATCTGGGGATGAGATGGCAGAACTATTTGAACATATTCCAGGAGCCATCGAAAATACCTTAAAAATTGCAGAACGCTGCAATGTAGAGTTTAATTTCGACGAACATCATTTGCCGCACTTTGATGTGCCAGAAGGGGAAACGTCTAAGACCTATTTGCGTAAGGTTTGTGAACGAGAAATTCCTCGCCTCTATGGTGAAACGTCTGAAGAACTACAAAAACGTCTCGACTATGAGCTAGATGTTATTGGGACGATGGGCTTTGAGGATTACTTCCTCATCGTATGGGACTATGTACGCTACGCCCGTGAGCATGACATTTTAGTAGGTCCTGGTCGTGGTTCGGCGGCGGGGTCCGTAGTAGCCTATCTACTTGGCATTACAGGCCTTGATCCATTAAAATACGATTTGCTCTTTGAACGGTTCTTAAATCCAGAGCGGGTAAGCATGCCCGATATCGATATTGACTTCTGTTATGAAAAGCGTGGTCAAGCTATCGAATATGTAACGCGAAAATATGGACAAGAGCGTGTATCTCAGATTATTACCTTTGGTACTGAGGCAGCGCGTGCCGTCATTCGTGACGTAGGTCGTGTGCTAGACTTGCCACTGGCGGAAGTGAACCGCATTGCGAAGATGATTCCCAATGAACTTGGGATTACCTTAGATAAAGCTCTTCAAGGGAAAGAGTTAAAAGCGTTATACGAAGCTGATCCAAACGTTAAAGAATTATTTGATTTTGGTAAAAAGCTGGAAGGCATAGCGCGAAATTCGTCCACTCATGCGGCGGGCGTCGTAATTTCCGCGGACCCTCTCGATGACCACGTACCAGTACAAAATGCCAACGATGAAGGCTTTGTAACACAGTACGATAAAGATAACATCGAGGAATTAGGTCTCTTAAAGATGGACTTCTTAGGCCTCCGTACCTTGACGGTTATGGGGGATGCCTTAAAGCTCATCAAGGCGAACCGTGGTATTGATCTCGATTTAGATGCAATACCGCTCGATGATAAAGCGGCTTGTGATATCCTCACAAAAGGCGACACCTCTGGTGTATTCCAGCTCGAATCGGAAGGTATCACCAAGCTCGTTATGGACCTTAAGCCTGAACATTTTGAAGACTTAATTCCATTGGTAGCCTTGTACCGTCCAGGCCCATTGGGCTCTGGCATGGTAGCGGATTTTATCGACCGCCGTCACGGAAAAAAAGAGGTTACTTATTTACATCCCATATTGGAACCAATTCTAAAAGATACCTTTGGTGTAATCTTATACCAAGAACAGGTTATGCAGATTGCGTCTGCTATGGGCGGATTCTCACTTGGTCAAGCGGACTTGATGCGCCGTGCCATGGGTAAGAAAAAGGAAGCTGTTCTAAAGGCTCAGCGCGAATCCTTTATTCAAGGTTCCATAAATAATGGTATAGAAGAGTCCATTGCAAATGAAGTATTTGACTTGCTCGTATACTTTGCTGGCTATGGCTTTAATAAATCACATAGTGCGGCTTATGCGTACATTGCGTACCAAACGGCGTATTTGAAAGCCCACTATTTCCCTGAGTTCATGGCTGCCACCATGACTAGCTTTATGCAGAACATGCAAAAATTGACGTACTATATTAATGCCTGCAAGAAGCACAATGTTAAGGTCCTTGGGCCAGATATTAACTATTCTGAGCGCAGCTTTGCCGTACAAGGTGATGCCATTCGCTTCGGCCTTGGGGGCATCAAAAACGTAGGGGACAATGCTATCGATCGCTTGATTACTGAGCGCAATGAACACGGTCTTTACACGGATATTGTGGACTTCTGCAAACGTGTGGACAACAAGGTGGTTAATAAACGCCTTCTTGAAAGCCTTATTCGGTGTGGCGCTATGGATGGTTTCAAGGAAAATAGAAACCAATTATTGCATATGTATGAAAGCGCCCAAGCCGTTGGTGCTAAAGAGCAAAAGGATGCTGCTATGGGCACCATGAGCCTCTTTGGTGATATAGAGGAGTCTGTAGATTTCATCCCTGTACCTAATGTGCAGGATTTATCGGAAGACGATAAATTGAAAGATGAAAAGGAATATACAGGCTTTTACATCACAGGTCATCCATTGCAAGGCTATGCTAAGGAATTAGAGGGCCTCTTTGAACTGGGGGCTCTCGTAGAAAATCCAGAGCAATACGATGGTCAAACCATTACCTTTGGCGGGTTGATTGAAAATAAATCGGATCGCATGACAAGACGAAACGAGGTTATGTCCATTCTTCGCATTGAAGATTACTCTGGTGCGGCCAATGTGGTTGCATTCCCGAAGGTTTTTAGTCAAAGCCAACAATTCTTGGCGGTCGATATGATTGTTAAGGTAAAAGGCCGCGTTGATGCGGATGAAAAGGGTGTGCAAATTATTGCAGACCGCATTATGCCGTTAAAGGTAAACTATAGTCAGGCGAAACATGTGGCCATTCATATTTACAGCCAATATGATACGCCAGAAAATAGTGAAGCCTTAAAACGAGTGTTAACGAATACCGTAGGCTCTGTGCCAACATCGCTATACTTGCACCGTCAACGGAAGCGCATTAACTTGCCACTGAATATGTGCTTTGACCCTAGTGATGAATCTATCAAGGCTATTGAAGCTATCTTAGGTGATGGCTCCGTAGAGGTGCAATAGTATATGCATAAGTAGATATTAAGGCACGAATAAATATATTTACTACTTAATAACTTATGTTGCGTGAAGCACAGCTAGCTTTCACCAATATTACTACAATAATAAATGAAAGATTCAATATAGAAATTGCTTTCATAGGAGGAAAGATGAAACGTACAAAAATCGTATGTACTGTAGGTCCGGGAACGGATAAATTTGGTATTTTAGAAGATATGATGCGAGCGGGCATGAATGTGGCTCGTTTCAATTTTTCTCACGGATCTCATGAAGAGCAAGCAGAGCGCATGCAAATGGTGCGCGATGCGGCGATGATTGTTAATAAACCAATCGCATTATTGCTCGATACGAAGGGCCCTGAGGTTCGTCTTGGCCTATTTAAAGAGGGGAAGGTATTCCTTGAGGCAGGTCAACAATTTACGTTGACTACAGATGATGTGGAAGGCACAAAAGAGATTAGCTCCGTAAACCACAAAGGTCTTGTAGGCGACGTGTCCGTTGGGGATAAAATCCTCTTGGCTGATGGTCTTGTAACACTTAACATCGATGCTATCGAAGGGAATAACATCATTACTACCGTTCAAAACAGTGGTGAAATAGGTAACCGTAAACGGGTGGCTGTACCAGGTGTAGCGCTTAGCTTGCCTCCTGTATCTGAACAGGACGAAGCAGACTTGCGCTTTGGCTGTCAACAAGGTGTAGACTTTGTAGCCGCATCCTTTATGCAACGTGGTAAAGACATTGTAGCCATCCGCCGCATCCTTGAGTCTGAGAAAAAAGATATCAAGATTATTGCAAAAATTGAAAATGCTGAAGGCGTTAAAAATATCGATGAAATTTTGGACGTAGCAGACGGCCTCATGGTTGCTCGCGGTGACCTCGGTGTAGAAATCCCTGCCGAAGAGGTACCAGTACTTCAAAAAATGATGATCGAAAAATGTAATGACTTGGGTAAACCAGTTATTACGGCAACCCAAATGCTAGAGTCCATGATTCAAAATCCACGTCCTACACGGGCGGAAGCAAGTGACGTAGCCAATGCCATCTTAGATGGTACGGATGCGATCATGTTGTCTGGTGAAACTGCAAATGGTGCTTACCCAGTAGAGGCGGTTACGACTATGACACGTATTGCTGAGGTAACAGAACAAGCTGCTATTTACGATAGTAAAAGTCGTGCTCGTCAAGATGTGGATATGACGACTACCAGTGCTGTATGTTTAGCAAGCGTGCGCATCGCTCAAAACCTTGGGGCAGCTGCTATTTTGACATGTACTGAATCTGGTCATACTGCAATTAGCACTGCTCGACATCGTCCGGCTTGCAAAATTATTGCTGTAACACCGCATGAAGAAACAATTCGCCGCATGCAATTATGCTGGGGCGTAGAGGCTATTAAAGGCCATGAAATTGTTAACTCTGATGAAATGGTTAAACAAGCGATTACAGGTGCTCTTGGCACAGGTGCGATTGAGTCTGGTGATCTTGTAGTCGTAACTGCTGGCGTACCATCTGGTGCTACAGGGACTACAAATATGATTCGCGTTCATATTGCAGGCCAAGTACTCTTATCTGGTAATGGTATTTTGCGTAAATCCGTTACAGGTACTGTATTCATTGCAGCTAATCATAAGGGCAATTATGAAAGCTTCAAAGACGGCGACATCCTTGTGGTGGGGACAATGGAGCCTGAATTGATGGCTATTGCTAAACGTGCAGGCGGCATTATCGCTGTTGAAGACGGTTATACCTCTGATAGTGCTATTGCTGGCATTACCTATGGTATTCCTGTAATCTTAGGTGCTAAAAACGCTCATGACGTACTCCTTGAAGGTCAAGAGGTAACTATCGACGGTGAACGTGGTAAGGTATTTGCAGGTATTGCTAACGCTCGCTAGTTTTAGTAAAAGATAATTAAATATAAGGAGGGATAGTATGAATCCATATAATGTAACAGGGCCAACTGCAGCTGAGGTTGCACAGGTTGAAAGTATCGTATCACAACGATTAAAAGGCTCCTTCTTGTGGATGGTTGTCGGTTTACTCACAACTATCGGTGTTGGAGTGGCCGCGTTGGCAAATCCTGATTGGTTACGGTTTGCATACCAAAACTTTAATATTATTCTATTAGTTGAACTAGGCGTAGTATTCCTATTTAGTGCTCGTGCGTATACTGCCAATGTTATGACTTTAAAAGGCATGTTTTTCCTCTATAGTGCATTGAATGGTCTTACATTAACACTTATATCCTTGAGATATAATGTATTTGAAGTAGTTATTCCAGCGTTAATCGGCACGTTAGCGTTCTTCATCGGCTTTGCCGTGGTAGGGGCTACTACGAAACGTAATTTGTCATCCCTAACACCATATGTAATGGCTGCCTTACTTGGTATGATTATCGTATCTTTTGTGATGATAGGGGCTCGTTATTTTAACTGGGCTGTACTCAGTGGCTTTAGCGACACTGTTAGCTTAGTTCTAGGTTATGTAGGGGTTGTAGTATTCTCCATCTTTACAGCTATCGATGTGAACCGCATTAAAAATAATGTGACACAAGTAGCGCTCTTGGAGGATGAAACCATTTTAGACCGCATTGAAATCACAGGTGCTTTGAGCCTATACTTAGATTTCATTAACTTATTCTTATCCTTATTGCGCATCTTTGGCAATAAGCGATAAAAGGAGATTGTATGGACGATAGAGAATGGCAAACCTTTGTGACTGTTGTCGATGAAGGCAACATTTCAAGGGCTGCAGAAAAATTATTTTTATCACAACCGGCATTGAGCTATCGGTTGCGCCATATGGAAAAAGCCTTGGGCCATTCTCTGTTGTTGCGTACTGCTGAAGGGCTTGCTCTTACGGCTCAAGGCGAGATATTTTATGACTACTGTAAGAGAATGATGCAAGATCAAGAGGCTTTAGAAAATGCCATGAACTCAGCGTCTGGTAAGATTCAAGGGACTTTGAAAATTGCGTCATCTATCAACTTTGCAGACTATGAATTACCAGCCTTATTGAAATCCTTCCGGGAACAATACCCTGATGTGCATATTCAAGTTAAAACTGCTTTCAGCCATCAAGTGGTTAAGATGTTTAATACTGGTGATTGTATGGTTGCCTTTGCTCGTGGTGGCTATGATGTGTCCGGTAAGTCTGAATTGCTATTAGAAGAACCGTATTGCTTAGTTTATAAAGAATTAGTGCCACCTGAATCACTTGAGAAGGTACCATTTATTAAGTATCAAACTGATGCATCCGTAGCTAATATCATTGAAACATGGTGTGCCGAACATTTTGAAGAACCACCGAGTGTTGCGATGGATGTAAACTCTATGAGTACATGTCGTCACTTTGTGCGCGCCGGTCTTGGTTGGTCTATCTTAACTTATATGGGACTTGGATCTTGTAAGGATAGAGATATCTATGTGAGTCCATTGCGTAGTAAAGATGGTAAGTACATTAGTCGCGATACGAACATGGTGTACACAAAGGATGCGGAAAATCTAGTAGTAGTAAAGACCTTTATCGAGTATGTCCGCAATTACTACAAAGAACACACTGTTGTAGATGATAGTATTTTTAGAGAATATAAATCATAAGAATCCTTGAGATAAAGAGAATCTATGAGATTGTATCACTGTTTATCCATGCTATTTCAGCATTGGACTTTTTCGATATAATATCTCATAATGAAAGTGTCTCGAAAGAGCAAGGCAGTACCATGTAAGTGCATGTATACCCCCTTTGGGGACGTATACATGCACTTTTTTCATTTTGGGCTGTAAATCTATGCTCAAAATGCATAAAAAGTATGATTGGTAGATATAAAAGTTTTTATAACCCCTATAAAGGTAATCTATTATTCATAATTCTTTTTAGCATATATAATGAGTGTAGACAAAGACTCCTAGAGTTCAATAGATGATAGTCGCGTATCACGAATCTTTAGGGGAGTGTTAGGATGATATACATGCCTATGTTTTTAAGAAAGGAATAAACATGGAAAAATTCTTAAAACTAGCACTTATCGTGCTAATTCCAATTATCCTCTGGTTTACAACTCCACCAGAAGGGCTCTCTGCGGAAGCGTGGCGCCTCTTAGGCTTCTACATTGCAGGTATCGTAGGTTTGATTTTAAAACCATACCCAATTCAAATTATTTTATTAGCTGTATTATCTGCTTCTGCATTATTCTTGGATAATGCAAAAGATATCTTGGTAGGTTATGGCTCCACAGCATTGTGGATGATCATCGCTGCGTTCTCCTTGAGTGTTGCGTTTGGTAAAACTGGTCTTGGTCACCGCGTTGCATACCATTTGATTGATGCATTTGGCTCTACTGTATTACGTCTTGGCTATGTAACAGCACTTCTTGATTTAGTATTATCTCCAGCGACACCTTCTAACACAGCACGTGCGGCTGGTATTGTATATCCAATCAATTTATCCATCGCTGAATCCATCGGTTCTTATCCTGGTGATACTGCAAAACGCGGTGGTTCCTTCATCTTGATGAATGGCTATTTCGTAACAAAAATTACATCCTTCATGTTCTTAACAGCTATGGCTCCTAACGTGTTGGCCTTGGACTTTGTTACTAAAATCACTGGTCTAAACATGACTTGGGCTGAATGGGCTTTGGCTTTAGCTCTTCCTGGTCTTGTAATGTTGATTTTCGTTCCACTTGTAGGTTACTGGATCGACCGTCCTGAAGCAGTAAAAATTGACAATAAGAAATTGGCTGCTGACGGTCTTGCTAAATTAGGACCTATGAAAATGTCTGAAAAAGTCTTGGCTGTTGTATTTATTCTTGCTCTTATCGGTTGGGCATTGCCTTCCATCGGTTTTGATTTGAGCCCAACAGCAGTAGCATTAGTAGCTATGACTGTTGTGTTCTTTGCTGGTATCATCACTTGGGATGACATGGTTCAAACTAAAGCTGTTTGGAATACATTCATCTGGTTTGGTGCTATCCTTGGTTTATCCACTGCTTTAACAAAAGCTAAATTCTTCGCTTGGCTTGCAGCATATATGCAAGCAAACTTGGCCCTCGATGTGTCTCCACTCGTAGTTGTATTAATTCTTTCTGCTATTAGTGTTGTCATTCGTTACTTATTTGCTTCCAGTACTGCTTATATTGCATCTATGCTTCCAGTATTCTTGACTGTAGGTATGGCAGCTGGTGTTAACCCTGTTATGTTTGGTTTAGTATTGCTTGCAACAAATGCGTTTGGTGGTCTTGTAACTCACTACGGTGCATCTCCTGGTCCAATCATCTACTCTGCAGGTTACAATAACTTGAAAGATTGGTGGACTGCTGGTGCAATCTTAGCAGTATTGAGTTGGATTCTACTCTTTGTAGTAGGTATCCCTTGGTGGACTTTCATCGGTATGATTTAATCACCAAATATTTTATAATCAACATTGTTTTAACGGCACGGACCAGACATTCGCGACACGTCTGGTCTTTGCCATTTGATATATTTTTTAGTGAAAGGATGCAACATGGCACAATTAGTAAAAGCTGCACAAGCTGGCTTCGACGAAAAAAATGATGCATTAGTAACGGTTGAACCGATTGCTAGCGGTATCGAAATTGAATTAACATCCAAAGTTATCCGTCAATACGGCGACCAAATTAAATCCGTTGTTTTAAACACAGTTAAAGAAGCTGGTTTTGACGGCGTAAAAGTAATCGTACAAGATAAAAATGCTTGGGATTACACAATTAAAGCTCGCGTATTAGGCGCATTGGAAAGGGGGAGCAAAGCATAATGGCTAACGATAAAACATTCCCAGAAGTTAAAACAAATCCATTAACAGAGGCTGCTAAAAAACGCTTGTCTCGTTCCATGATGTTCGTACCTGGTAATACACCTAAAATGATTAACAGTGCTGATATTCATGGTGCTGACTCCATCATGATTGATATCGAAGATTCCGTGCCTATTACAGAAAAAGATACAGCTCGTCTTTTAACTGCAGAAGCATTGAAATCTCGCAAATTCCGCGCAGAAACAGTTGTTCGTATCAACCATCCTACACAAACTCCTTATGGCTATGACGATCTTGATGTAATTGTTCCAGCTAAACCTGATATGATTCGTTTACCTAAAACGGAAGACGTGTCTGAAGTTGAAATCGTAGCGAAGAAAATTGAAGAAGTAGAAAAAGCTAATGGTTGGCCAGAAGGTACAATCAATATTATCGTAGCTATCGAATCTGTTCGTGGCTTGTACAATGTTCGTGAAATCTGCCATGGCCCTCGCGTAGTTGCTATCGCTCTTGGTGCTGAAGACTACCGTGCTGACCTTCGTACAGGTAAACATAAACCAGCTGTTGAATTATTGTTCGCTCGTCAAACAATTCTTCACGCAGCACGTGAAGCAGGTATCCGCGTAATTGATACTGTATTCTCTGACGTGAAAGACCCACAAGGCTTCCGCGAAGAAGTTGAATTCATTAAAGCGTTGGGTTACGATGGCAAATCTTGTATCCACCCAAGCCAAATCAAAATTATTCACGAAGTATTCACTCCTGACGAAAAAGAAATCGCTCACTCCGTTAAGGTATTGAACAGCTACGCAGATGCATTGCGCAACAACAAAGGTGTAATCTCTGTAGATGGTAAAATGATCGATGGTCCTATCGTAGTTCGTGCACAACGCGTTGTTGATAAAGCACGTGCAGCAGGCATTAAAGTTGAATTAGAGGAAGGAGCAGAATACGATGTTAAATAAAGTAGGTCGCGATATCCCAACAAATATCCCAGCACTAGAAGGTCGCGAAGTATATCAAGGTGAATTCGCTATTGAACCTAAAGCTCATCGCGCAGGTAAACCTGTACACATGAGTCGTGTTGGTACTAATAAAGTACTTGCTTCCATCGATGAAGCAATCGAAAAAGCTGGCGTAAAAGATGGCATGACATTGTCCTTCCATCATCACTTGCGCAATGGCGACTATGTAATGAAAATGGTTATGGAACGCGTTCAAGCAAAAGGCATTAAAGACATTACAATTGCGTCTTCTTCCTTGTCCCCATGCCATGAATTCTTGGTAGAAATGATTCAAGATGGTACTGTAACAGCTATCGAAACATCTGGCTTGCGCGATCGTCTTGGTAAATTCTTGACTCAAAACCCAGGCGTATTGAAACGCCCTGTAGTGATTCGTTCCCACGGTGGCCGTGCTCGTGCTATCGAATCTGGCGAAGTTCATATCGACGTAGCTTTCATGGCTGCTCCTACAGCTGACCCACGTGGTAATGCTACTGGTCGTATGGGTAAATCCGCATGTGGTGCGCTTGGCTATGCTAAAGTTGACTCCCACTATGCAGATACGACTGTTATTATCACAGATAACTTGGTTGACTATGTACACAACTATGCAATCCCTCAAACTGACGTAGATTATGTTGTTGAGGTTGAAAGCATTGGTGATCCAGAAGGTATCGCTTCTGGTGCGGTAGGTTTCACTAAAAACCCTATTCAAATCAAAATTGCTGAATTAGCTGGTGAATTCCTTGACCAAGCTGGCATCATTAAAGATGGTTTCGTATTCCAATTGGGCGCTGGTGGTGCTCCATTGACTGTGGCGAAATTCATCGCTGAAAAACTTCGTAAACGCGGTGAAGTAGGTGGCTTTGCTATCGGTGGTGCTACTGGTATCTTGACTGGTATGCTTGAAGAAGGCTTAATTCGTGCCATTTACGATACTCAAACATTCGATACTACTGCAGCAGCATCCTTGGATAAAAACCCTGCACATATCGAAATGTCCGCTTCCATGTACGCTAACCCATGGACTGACTGCACTACAAACTACCTAGACGTAGTATTCCTTGGTGCTACTGAAATCGACCTTGATTTCAACGTAAACGTAATGACTGACTCCAACGGTGTATTGATGGGCGCTTCCGGCGGTCACTCCGATACAGCAGCAGGTGCTAAATGCACAGTTATTACTTGCCCATTGATCCGCGGCCGCTTGCCAATGATCCGTGATAAAGTAGCTACTGTAATTACACCAGGCTCCTCCGTTGACGTACTCGTTACTGAATACGGTATCGCAATCAACCCAGCTCGTACTGATTTGATTGAACGCTTCAAAGACAGCAACTTGCCTATCTACACAATTGAAGAATTACAACAATTAGCATTCGACTTAGTTGGTAAACCACAAGATATTCCTGTATCTGACAAAGATGAAGACATCATCGCAATCGTAGAATACCGCGATGGCTCTATTATCGACGTGGTTCGCAAACCTCTATAATTAAAATTAAAACACTCTCTATGGTCTTCGGACTGTAGAGAGTGTTTTTACGTTGTATCAAATAATCGAAAATACTTGTAGTTATGTATATAAATGATTGCTATACTCATAAACATTAGATATACTATAAGAGAGAGGGCTTTGTTTTACATTAATTTTTAACTTTAGGAGAGAATATGAGCCAAGTATTTAAACAAGATTTAACAGATGATTCTGTTCGCCCTGGCGGTTTGTTTTTTGTTGAGTTATTAATGCCGAAGCAGTGTGATATGCCTGACCGCGATACAATGGTAGAGGTATTCACAAAGCATTTAGGCCCTGTTGATTGCTTTAGTTATGGCGCTGAATCTGCTGGTTTTGCACCTCAGAATTATAAGGTTCATTATGAAGATAATGATGCCGATGTTCCACCAACATTGATGGTGACGAATTGTGAGAAAATCGACAAACCTGTACTAGATGATTTTGAGCGCAGTCAGGTGTGGGATTGTCCAAATGTAGATGAGTTGCTAGATGAGTGCCAATATAGAGTATTTGCTACAGATATGTTAGCTTCGGGTTTAGAGCCTAAAGAACGGGCTGATATGTTAGTAAAATATGTAGATGCACTGCTAGAGTTATATCCATCTTGTAAGGCCGTTGTCTTTGGTCCATCTCGTAAGTTCTTAAGTCGAGAAACCATTGAAAATCATCCAGATAAAGCTGTAACTCGTTTTATTTATTATGCCGTAAATGTGCGATATTTTAGCATTCAAGGCACAGATGACATGATGGTTGATACGCTTGGTATGAGCACCTTATTCTACCCTGATTTGCAGTATCATTTTCACGGTATGAATCCCGATGAGATTGTAAATCATGCGTATAGTGTGTTGTACTATATCTTTGAGCACGATAATCCTATTGATGACGGGCAAACGATTGCAGGCTTAGAAAATGGAGATATGAATCCAGATATTAAATGGGCGGTTCAGTATGAGGATTCCTTGATTCAACCTCTTCGAACTGTTATAGATATTAATATGGGCGAATATGCATCTGGAACTCGCTAGTTGTAAATCGATGAAAGGTGTGAGCATTATGAATGATCAACGTATTTTTGACATGGAACTTGTGAAAGTCGAAAGTTTGGAGAAAGCTGTTAAGACTCCATTTTATCAAACTGATTCCACAGGTGGTTCAGTATGGGTTATTAAACCTGGGCAAACCCTACCAAAGCATTACCATCATAACTCTGATGATATATGGGTTATATTGCAAGGTAAGGGGGTATTTTATCCAACGCCTGATACAGAGGTGCCTTTTACAAAGGGACAAGTTATAGTATCTAAAAAGGGTGAATGTCATGGCGCAAAAAATACTGGGACAGAAGATGTTATCTTTGTAAGTATCGTTGCTCCTGTGCCTGCTGATTATGATCCTGTTAGTACAAATTAATATGAAAGCACTTTATAGTATTTTCTTATCTTGTGATAGAGATATATTTATACTATAAAGTGCTTTTTGTTTTATACAGTCATTCCTAGCAAATATCCTTTTTCTATTTTTAAAGGCCATTATTTTGGTGTTACTATTCCTATTTGTTATTTCTATATTCTATATAATTCCATTGACAGAGGACTTTTGTTTTCTTAAGATAGTAAGGTATGTAATATCTTAAGTAGTAGAAAGGAATTATATGAACTCATCTACACCAGAGCCTCAAAGTGGGGCCATCGATTTCAAAGACTTTACAAAGCGGCGTATGCTACACGTAGTCTTACCTTTATTTATTGTTTCTATTATTGCCTTCTTAGATCGCGTTAATATTGCCTATGCAGGCTTGACCATGAAAGAGAATTTACCATGGTTAACACCAGAGGTATTCGGTATGGGGGCCGGTATTTTCTTTATTGGCTACGTTTTATTTGAAGTGCCAGCATCCTTAATAGCTGCTCGCTGTAATGCTATGCATTGGGTGGCTCGTATCATGTTTAGTTGGGGTCTCGTATGTATTCTTATGACGACGATGACTACAGAGTTGGAGTTTTATATTTATCGATTCTTACTCGGTCTATGTGAAGCCTCTTTATATCCTGTAATTTATTCGTTACTGATACCGAATTGGTTCTTGCCAAAGGAACGTGCGAAAGCGATCTCATTGATGTTAACATCTTTATTGTTCTCTAACATCATCGGTGGTCCATTGGCAGGTATCTTACTTGATACAACATTCTTTGACCTTCATGGGTGGCGCACACTCTTCATCGTTGAAGCTATTCCAGCTGTTATCTTTGCTTTCATTTTTGCGTTCTGGATGAAAGAACGTCCAGATCATGCATCTTGGGTAACTGATACAGAAAAAGCCTATATCAAGGCTGAACTTGAAAAAGAAGAACAACAAAAGCAAGCTGTAAAGAAATATACTACATGGCAAGCTTTGAAAGATCCAAAAGTATTGCGTTTAGCATTAATCTATTTCTTATGGGTTATTGGTTTCTGGGGCTTTAGCTTCTGGATGCCTCAAGTTCTTAAAAGCTTATCTGGTTGGCCACCAAGCGTAGTAGCATGGTCTATTGCGATTCCCATGTCTGCTGCATTACTTGTACAAGTATATTGTGGTTATTCCTCTGAAAAGCGCAATGAAAAACGTTGGCATGTTGCCACTACATTGTTCATTGGTACTATTGGCTTCTTAGCAACACCACATAGTCCATCCCCAGAAATTAGTTTATTCTTTATCTGCTTAACTGCTGTAGGTGTTTACGGTGGCATGGGTGTATGGTGGACAATGCCAACAACTTTCTTATCTGGTGCTGCTGCGGCAGGGGCGATGGGCCTTATTAACTCCTCTGGTAACATGGGGGGCTGGGTAGGTCCTTACATGCTTGGTTTCATCAATGGTCATACAGGCAGCTTTACTTATGGTTACTATGTAATGGGCGCTTGTATGTTCCTTGCAGCTCTATTGATTTTGACATTGCCTAAATCTATGGAACACAAGGATGACTAAGTAGTCCTGCATCAAATTTCAAAATTAAAAGAGCTATATCTCTAATACATTCACATTGTAGCGAATGTATGGGGTATAGCTCTTTTTCTTTAGTAATAATGCTGTTTTATGTATAATGAGAGTAATAGAATCTACAGGATAAAAAAGAGAGAATAATATGTATAGAACGTTATTTTAGCAACCGTATTAGCAACTTTTACAATAGGCACATCTGTAAATGCTGTATCTTAAACTTAAGGAGACAAAAGATTGAAAGCGTGTAGACCCAAGTTTGATGAAATTTCATCATTTGATGAATTTAATAAATATTATTGGTATCGTGATGAACTTTCACAAATATGTAAATCATTAGGATTAGAATATAGGGGGACAAAACAAGAACTCAATCATATTATTGAGCAGTATTTTAAAGGCAATTTAATTAAAAAATCATCAATAAAAAATAGAAGAAGGCAAGTGGAAACTATTACTTTAGATACACCATTACTTGAATGTAATTTTTCCTTTAATACGAAGTTTAGAGAATATTTCTCTGATTTAATAGGTGTTTCACGATTTAAATTTAATGCTGATATGGCTACTGCCTGGAGAAAAGTAAAAAGTGAAAAAAATACAAGCTTTACAATTGGAGATTTGCTGAAAGTATATTATGGTGAATCAGATTATGCAAAGTATGACAATTCGGTTTGTCAATGGAATCAATTTTTTAAGGATTTTTGTGCAGATGAATGTAGTTGCAACTATTCAAATAAATTAAAAGTAGCATCTATTATTTGGAAAGAAGTTAGAGATTCAAAAAATGAAAAAATTTATTCAAATAATCTTCTAACTGAATATGCATATAAATTAGAAGCGTATCGCAAGTAGAAGCAATTCGTCATTGCAGAGACGTATGGGAAAACGAGTAATTAAATCTATAAAAGAATAATGATAAAAGCACCTTATATCCTATGAGAAGAGTCATTTGTGATGACTTTTGTGTAGGTATAAGGTGCTTTTATTTATTCCTGATTTCTTTATTGACTTTGTTTTGTTACATCCGGCACTTTCCCAGGATTCATATCGAGGTTTAAATCCGTCGATTTGAATGGGGAAGGGTTAGCTTCTGGTGGTTGCACTTTGAGTTCTGGGTGTAACCATTGTAGTTGTTTCAGTTCCCAGTCGTACTTGGCACCGTCGTTTTGTAATTGGCGAATGTCTTTAAAGATACCATCCAGTTGGTCGCTATGTTTATTAGCCATCCCTTCTAGAATGTAAAGGCGACCAGCTACACTATCAACGGAAGAACCATCGTGGTCTTCATCGACACGCCATTGTAGTTCTGAAATTTGTATTTGCTGGAAGATTATAACAATGACCAGCACGATAATAACGCCCCACATGGGTGTTTCTTTAGCTTTCAAAAGGGCCCGCAATTTAGATGCGAGCCCAGATGGTTTATTCATTATTGACGATCCTCAAGTTGTAATCCAGGTAATGGTAATTTTGAATTTACAAAGTCTAACCACAAGCGAGAAGCGTGGGAGAGGTAATGACCTTTTTTCCAAATAACATAAAGTGTATGAATAATTTCTGGTACAAGTGGTCGTACAACGACCTTGGAACCAACCTCTGTATTTTCACCTGCCTCAGGGCAGAGACGAGATGGTAACAATGCGATGGCAAGGTCTGCACTAACTGTTTGCAACATAAGATCACGTTGGCTAGTTTCAAATACGATATGAGGTTGAAAACCTGTATGTTTACAAGCTTTGATGATTTCGTCATGCAAATTAAAGTCATCTTTGTGTAATACGAAAGACTCATCAGCTAGCATTTCTAAACGAATCTCTTTTTCTTTCGCAAGAGGGCTAGATATTGGAACGATAACGGAAAGCGGATCACTAGTGAGGTAGAAGGACTCAAATTCTTTTGGATTTGGTTTCGTACAAATGATACCAATATCAATCAAGCCTTCTTGAACACTAATCTCAACTTTTTTAGAACCTTGTTCATAAAGTTCTAATTCAATTTGTGGATATACTTTTTTGAACTCCCCTAAAAGCTGAGCGAAGATAGGTGCATCGGTAATTGGTGGAATACCAATTCTAATGGAACCTTGCTCCAAACGAAACTCGTTTTCAAAATCAGTTTTTAGATGTTCAAACATGAATACTACGCGTTTTGCGTGGGTTAAGAAGATGGTACCCCCATCAGTAAGTTCTACAGATTTAGCATTACGCATGAAGAGAACAACACCAAGTTCGTCTTCTAAAGCTTTAATAGTACGGCTGATAGCAGATTGGGAGATGTGCAAATTCCGCGCAGCTTTACTAAAGCTTTTTTGATCAGCTACTTCAACGAAGTATTTCAAATGATGAAAATCCATAATTAACCCCCTAAAAATAAAATCTGGTTATGGGAAGTGACCTATACTAAATGAGAATAGTTATTACTATAACGCAATTAGCTATTACTTTATGTAAAGCATGGATAGCAATATTGGCAAAGCGACAGTCATTGTATGTGTTGCGTTGATAGGGCCCAGCACGTTATAATGTGCATATAGGGCTATATCAAGTTATGATATTAGGAATTATGGTTGTGCCCAATACAAAAGTATGTTCACACATAATGCCATATTATATATAACATATATATTATTGCATTATTTTTTCATGTGCGCAAGTTTGTAATGGTTGTTATTCCTAAACATAATGATAGATTAAGCAAGTGTTCTATTTTTGCTAAATGCTTAAGGAGGCAATAATCACATGAGTCGTAAATTTAAAACTATGGACGGCAACCAAGCGGCTGCTCACGTTTCTTATGGTTTTACAGAAGTTGCTGCGATTTACCCAATCACTCCATCTTCCCCAATGCCAGAACACATTGACGAATGGGCTGCGTCTGGTCGTAAAAACATCTTCGGCAACACTGTTCAAGTTGTAGAAATGCAATCTGAAGCAGGTGCTGCTGCCGCAACTCACGGTTCTTTACAAGCTGGTGCATTAACAACAACTTTCACATCTTCCCAAGGTTTGTTATTGATGCTTCCTAACTTATACAAAGTAGCAGGCGAATTACTTCCAGGTGTATTCCAAGTAGCTGCTCGTGCATTGGCTGCACACGCTTTGGCTATCTTCGGTGACCATCAAGACGTAATGGCTGCTCGTGCAGCTGGCTGCGCTATGCTTGCTGAATCCTCCGTACAAGAAGTAATGGACTTGTCCGCTGTAGCTCACTTGACAGCTATTAAAACTCGTGTACCATTCATCAACTTCTTCGACGGTTTCCGTACATCCCATGAAATTCAAAAAATTGAAATCTGGGACTATGAAGATTTGAAACCATTAGTAGATATGGACGCTGTTAAAGCTTTCCGTAAAAATGCTTTGAACCCAGATGCTCCTGTAACTCGTGGTACTGCAGAAAACCCTGACGTTTACTTCCAACATCGCGAAGCATCCAACAAATTCTACTTGAACGTTCCTGACGTTGTAGAACATTACATGAACGAAGTTAACAAATTGGCTGGTACTAACTACCAATTGTTCAACTACCATGGTGCTCCTGATGCAACTGATGTAATCGTAACTATGGGTTCCTCCGCTCAAGTAGTTCAATCCACTGTTGACTACTTAAACAAATTGGGCCGTAAAGTTGGTTTCATCAACGTTCACTTGTTCCGTCCATTCGCAACAGATCGTTTGTTGAAAGCTCTTCCTCAAACAGTAGAACGCATTGCAGTTCTTGACCGTACTAAAGAACCAGGCGCTTTGGCTGAACCATTGTTCTTGGACGTACAAGCTGCTGTAATCGACGGTGGCCGTAACGTAAAAGTTATCGCTGGTCGTTATGGTTTGAGCTCCAAAGACGTTATCCCTGCAGACATCGTATCTGTATTCGATAACTTGGCTGCTGAAAACGGCAAGAAATTCTTCACATTGGGTATCAATGATGATGTTACATTCTTGTCCTTGGATCGTGCTGAAGGCGTAGAAGTTGAAACTCCTGGTTTGACTGAATGTAAATTCTGGGGCTTCGGTTCTGACGGTACTGTAGGTGCGAACAAATCCGCTATCAAAATCATCGGTGACCACACTGACATGTATGCTCAAGCATACTTCGATTACGACTCCAAAAAATCTGGTGGCGTAACAATGTCTCACCTTCGTTTTGGTAAAAACCCAATCAACTTGCCATACTTGGTAACTGAACCTCAATTCGTAGCATGTCACCGTCAATCTTACGTACATGAATACGACTTGATCCGCGGTATCAAAAAAGGCGGTACATTCTTGTTGAACTGTACTTGGTCTCCTGAAGAATTGAACGAACATTTACCTGCTAAATTACGTCGTCAAATCGCAGAAAAAGAATTGAACTTCTACATCATCAACGCTGCGAAAATCGCTTCCGAAATCGGTTTGGGCGGTCGTATCAACATGGTAACTCAAGCTGCATTCTTCAAATTGACTGAAATCATCCCTGTAGATGACGCTGTTAAATACCTTAAAGAATCCGTAGTAACTTCTTACGGTAAAAAAGGTCAAAATATCGTTGACATGAACAACGCTGCTATCGATCAAGGCGTTAACGCTTTGGTAAAAGTAGATGTTCCTGCTGACTGGAAAAACGCTGTTGATGAAGGCGGCCACGCAGTTAAACCTGGTTGCGAATCTTGCCCATCCTTCGTTCAAAACATTGCACAACCAATCAATGCACAAGCTGGTTATGATCTTCCTGTATCCACATTCGCTGGTTACGAAGATGGTACATTACCTGCTGGTACTGCTAAATTCGAAAAACGCGGTCCTGCATTGTTCGTTCCAAAATGGTTACCAGAAAACTGTATCCAATGTAACCAATGTTCCTTCGTATGTCCACATGCTACAATTCGTCCAATCTTGGCAACTGAAGCAGAAGTGGCTGCAGCTCCAGAACATTTCGATACAATCCCTGCATTGGGCGCTAAAGACCTTCAATTCCGTATCGCAGTATCCCCATTAGATTGCTTGGGTTGCGGTAACTGTGTTGATATCTGTCCAGCTCCTAAAGGCAAAGCTATCGTAATGACTTCCATCGATTCCGAAATCGAACAAGCTGAAGCATGGAACTACGGTGTTAACCTTCCTGTAAAAGAAAACCCTATGAAGAAGGAAACTGTTAAAGGTTCCCAATTCGAACAACCATTGTTCGAGTTCTCCGGTGCTTGCGCAGGTTGTGGTGAAACTCCTTACGCTAAATTGTTAACTCAATTGTTCGGCGACCGCATGATGATTGCCAATGCAACTGGTTGTTCCTCTATCTGGGGTGCTTCCATGCCTGCATCTCCATACACAACTAACCAACAAGGTCAAGGTCCTTCTTGGGCAAACTCCTTGTTCGAAGATAATGCTGAGTATGGTTATGGTATGTACATCGGCGTTAAGAAAATTCGTCAACAATTAGTAGAATTAGCTGCTAAAGCTGTAGAAACTGCTACAGGCGAATTGAAAGAAGCTTTGGAACAATGGATCGAATTCGCTAACCTTGGTGCAGCAACTCGTCAACGTTCCGAACGTTTAGTAGCAGCTATCGAAGCTGAAGGTGCTACAACTCCAGAATTAAAAGAAATTCTTGAGAAAAAACAATTCTTGATCAAACGTTCCCACTGGATCTTCGGTGGTGATGGTTGGGCATACGATATCGGCTTCGGCGGTGTTGACCATGTATTAGCTTCCGGCGAAGACATCAACATCTTCGTATTCGATACTGAAGTATACTCCAACACTGGTGGTCAAGCTTCCAAATCCACTAATATCGCAGCAGTTGCTCAATTCGCAGCTTCTGGTAAACGTACTAAGAAAAAAGACCTTGGCATGATGGCTATGTCTTATGGTTATGTATACGTAGCACAAGTAGCTATGGGTGCAGATAAAAACCAATTGATGAAAGCTGTTGCAGAAGCTGAAGCATATCCAGGTCCATCCTTGATCATCGCTTACAGCCCATGTATCAACCATGGTATCAAAGCTGGTATGGGTAAAGCTCAAGAAGAACAACGTAAAGCAGTTGCAGCTGGTTACTGGGATCTTTACAGATACAACCCTCAACTTAAAGAAGAAGGTAAAAATCCATTCTCCTTGGATTCCAAAGAACCAACTGAAAACTTCCAAGACTTCCTTAAAGGTGAAGTTCGTTACGCATCCTTGGCTAAAGCAGCTCCAGATGTTGCAGAAGAATTGTTCGCTAAAACTGAACAAGACGCTAAAGATCGTCGCTTAAGCTATGTTCGCTTACAAAAAGGTTTCGAAGACGTAAAATAATTCGTTATTTAACGACTAAGAACTAATAAGAGGCACCCTTTCGAGGGTGCCTCTTTTGTATATAATCTTGTATATAATATAGTTAACTATATGTGGAATTTATTTTATTGTATCTTAAATTAATGCGGTCATTTCTTGAATAGCTAGTTCCTGAATTACTAATGCTTTCACAATAGGTAATATACTAGGAATTTGATATAATATTAAATAGTTGTGCATATACTACTATGTATATTGTACTGATATATGATTTGATAACTTTAATAGTAAACATAGAGGTGCTTATGGCTAAGGATAATCAACAGATCGCAACAGACGATATGCAACAAACAATATATAAAGAGTTAGGCTATAAATCTTATCCATTTCCTTTTACTACACCTGCTTATTTGGAAGCGTATGGTACACTTGTAGGTCTTAAGCCACCAACGGCTAAAACAGCACGTGTACTTGAATTAGGTGCTACATATGGGGGAAATATTATTTCTCAAGCTGTGCATAATCCAGAAGCAACATTTATAGGTATTGAGCTTTCCCAAGATCAAGTAGAGAAGGGCAACAAAATTATTAGTGATGCCAAGTTAGATAATGTATCTCTATTGCAAGGGGATATTTTGAACTTTGACGAATCCTTAGGAAACTTTGATTATATTATTGCCCATGGTTTTTACTCTTGGATTAGCGATGAAATGAAGGATAAGTTGCTTGATATTATATCCCATCATTTGGCTGATAATGGCATTGCATATGTATCCTATAATACATACCCAGGTTGGCATACGATGGAAGAGGTTCGTCAACTTATGCTATTTGCTAATCGTGGTTATGATGAGTTGACTCATAAGGAAAAGGTATTACGCGGTAAAACTGTAGGTAGTCTAGTAGGTGCTCAAATTCTTAATTATGATAACCTTAAAGAGCGTAATAGTAAATTCTTAGGTGCCTTGCGTTCCGTTATGCAAAAGGATGATTATTATGTAGGTCATGACCATTTAGAACCTCATAATGATCCATGTTACTTCTATCAATTCAATGATCATTTAAAAGCTCACAATCTTAGCTATGTATGTGATGCAGATTTAACATTATCCATGGTTCGTACCTATGATGAAAGCATCGCCGATAAACTTGAAAAATTGGCTCCTAATAGCCAAGCTGATCAAGAACAATATTTAGACTTTATGCTTGATACAACATTCCGCAAGTCTATTATTTGCAAAGAAAGTGCTGCAAAGGATATTAGCTATGATATAGCTAATCCAGATAAGGTGAATACAGTACCTGTACGGTCTATCGTAAATAGTTTTGTATTCCAAATCCTCTTTGATGAAGAAGCATTAAAAATGTTTGAAAATGAGCTTGTACGAGATACATTCCAAGCGCTCATTAAAGATGGAGGCACTTTCAATATGATCGAAGCCCTTGCCATTTTAAAAGCTGCTCATGATACTGCTAATGCATCTGAAGATGACTTAGAATCAGCTGTATGTAGTTTATATAAAGCTATCGTTGAACATATGGTACGCGGTGGTATTCGATTCTATAAAACATTCCCTGATAAACAGGAATATATGGAGGGCTTATCCTATGTACCAGCTCGTTTTACAAACTTTGTAAAAGCTATTGCTGATGGTGGTAGTGAATATATTTATGGTGCAAATATGTTCAATGACGCTGTTGGTGATATTTCTGAAGAAGATTTATTGTTCATGGAATTATTGAATAAGCCTAAAGCCAAGTCTACGATGATTAAGAAGATTAAAGATTCTCTCTTTAGCGTTGATAAGGCCCAAACTGGTAAACATCAAAATGCCATGGCGGAAGCATTCTATAATGAATTGACGAAGCGTATGGAGCAATTAGGCTTTATTAGAAGTAAGAAAAATGATGGTCTTTCGTAATTCGTTTTAAATTTCTAAGATAATATTTTGGTGATTCATATAATCTTCAGAATAAATATAAAACCCATTATACTTATAACATTTATGTGTATTAAGTAGTAATGGGTTTTTGTTTTATATAATTTAATTTAATCTTTTTTAATAATTATTACATTTAGTTATTTAATATTGCCAAAAAAGTATAGTAAATCGATAAAATTAATGAGAAATAAATGAACCATATATGAAAAGTGTGGTATACTATGTATGGGTATTTTTGTGAACATCATCCGATGTGTTGTGGATGATATTATAAATTGTATTAGTTACAATGTTGTTTTTATTGTATTATTTGTAAAAGGAGTCTTTTATGGCATCTAAGAAGGCCGTTCTAGTATATATACTAGAAATCCTGAAAAGTGAAACGGATGCTAATCATACTTTATCTCAAGAGGAGATTCGCAGTATATTAGCCGAGCGGTACGAGGTATCCGTCGATCGGAAGACCTTAGGCCGTCATTTAAATGATTTATATGAATCTGGTGATTTTGGTATTCAATGTGAAGAGTCTGCCGTAGGATCGGATGGTACTATTCGCCGTACTGATTTCTATATGATTCATACCTTTGAAGATTCAGAATTGAGATTATTAATTGACGGTATTTTGGCATCTCGTCATATTACCGCATCTCAACGTAAGGATTTAATTAGTCGTGTTGCTAAATTGGGTAGCTCTCATTTCAAGCCCCATGGTATTGATATTGAAAGTGCTACGGGTTACCTTCATAGAAGTCAGGACTTATTCCTTAATATTGATCTCATAGAAGAAGCGATACAAAAGGGAAGAAAAATTTCCTTGGCTTATTGCCAACCTGACGTGGATAAACGATTACATATCAATCTTGGTCCAGATAATAAGGAGCGAAAGTATGTATTCAATCCATTCCAACTAGTTATGAATCGGGGACACTATTACCTAGTTGGGAACCATGAAAATTATGATGACATGTCTACATTGCGTGTCGATCGAATTGCACACATTACGGTGCTGAGCGAACGTAGAAAACCTTTGCGGGAGATAAAGGGCTATAATCAGCAACGCACCTTTAATGTATCACAATATGTAAAAGAACATATTTACATGTTCGGCGGTGAATCCGTTACCGTAAGTTTTAAGGCAAAGCGGTCTATTGTAAACCAAATTTTAGATTGGTTTGATGGCAATGTGGAATTTACCAACGTCACATCTGATGATGTTGTATGCCGTGTACGTGTAAATCATGATGCCTTTAAGTATTGGGCACTTCAATATATGCAAAGTGTAAAAGTACTTTCACCAGCATCCTTGGTAGCAGAAGTGAAAGAAGCTATTAAGGAAGGCTTAGCACAATACTCATAATAAAAGAGCTAGTTGATCGTTGAATCAACTAGCTCTATTTTTATGTATGCTATTTTAAACGTCCGATTTCTGATTTATAGAACATGCATTTTTTCTGCTTCGCGATAGTCCTTAAGAACTGGACGAGGAGGTAATTTACCCATGATACTCACTACATAGATAGCGATGGAAGAGAAGAGGAAGCCTGGCACGATTTCGTATAGACCAAGGAATTCAAATTGTTTCCAAATTAGTACTGTTAAACCACCAACTACGATACCAGCGATACAGCCATGACGTGTCATGCGTTTCCAGAACAAGGAGAACAAGATGGCTGGACCAAAGGCAGCACCAAAGCCTGCCCATGCATAGGCAACCATTGTTAAGATGTAGCTATCTGGATCCATTGCCATATAGATGGCAATCAATGCTACGATAAGTACTACGATACGGCTTACTAGTACAAGCTCCTTATCGCCTGCTTTAGGATGAATAATATTTGCATAGAGGTCATTAGCAATAGCGGAAGCTGTTACTAACAATTGTGCAGAGGCAGTACTCATGATAGCTGCAAGTACTGCAGACCAGATGAGACCTGCTACAAATGGTGTAAAGAGACGCTCTGTCATGATAAGGAATACAGTTTCTGCATCAGTGCCTACCAATTTATCTGGCAACATATATACGTGACCAATGAGGCCAACTGCAATGGCTGCCATAAGGGATAAGATAACCCAAACCATGGCGATGTTTGTAGATTTCTTAAGCTCTTTAGCATCAGAGATAGCCATGAATCTTACGAGGATATGAGGTTGACCGAAGTAGCCAAGCCCCCAACCAAGAGAAGAAATCAAGCCAATAATCCAAGTGAACCAATCAGATGGATCACCGAATAGGCTAAGTCCTTGAGGAAACTCGTGTTGAATAAGTTGGAATGTTTCAATAGGACCACCCATAAACATGGCAGCTGTAATTGGTACCGCTAAGATAGCGAAGAACATCAATGCCCCTTGAATACAATCTGTCCAAGATACGGCGAGGAAGCCGCCGAGGAATGTGTAGAATACGACGATACCCGCTGTAATAAATAGAGATACAGTGTAATCAAGACCAAAGATGGTGTTGAACAGTTTGCCACCTGCTACGAATCCTGATGATGTATAAATCAAGAAGAAAATCAAGATAAATAGGGCGGAGATAACGGCTACCGAATGAGATTGATCGTGGAAACGATTTTTTAAATAGTCCGGTAAAGTTAAACTGTCACTAGCTACCTCAGTATGGTTACGCAAGCGTCTAGAAACAAATTTCCAGTTTGCCCATGTACCTAATGTGAGACCTACGGCAATCCATACACCAGAAATCCCCGTAGTATACGCTAGGCCAGGCACCCCCATGAGCATCCAACCACTCATATCTGATGCTTCCGCACTAAGTGCTGTAATCCATGGTCCTAGTTGTCGGCCACCGAGAATGTAATCACCAATGCTGTTAGATTTCCTGTAATAGTAGACCCCGATATACATCATGAGTCCTAGGTATAAGGCAAAGGCGATGATAATCATTAAGTTGTCTTGTGTCATGCCTATATAAGACCTCCTTAGGTTAAATTTTAGGTTAAATTTTCATTCTATAGTATTATAAATAATTCTTATTGTATCATATATTAGCACTTTAGAGTGTAAAAATTTTGTGAGATTCTATTGATTTCTATACGAATTTTAAGCATATACTTTCATCTTGGGTATTAGACGGTTAACCTATAAATCGTATATACTAATAAACCGAAAATACTCGAAATATGATAAAATAATAGAATGGAAAAATGACACGTGAAAGGAGGTACTCATGGATCAACAGGGGACAAGAAAACAAGAAAATCTAAAACAACCAGTTGTGACAAAACAACAAGCACTACGCATGTTAGAAACTTACTTTGGGTATACCTCCTTTAGACCGGCTCAAGAGGCTCCCATTGCCTCCTTATTACGCAATGAAGATGTAATCGGTATCATGCCGACGGGGGCAGGTAAGTCTATCTGTTTTCAGATACCTGCACTCTGCAAATCGGGGCTTACTATCGTATTTTCACCACTGATTTCTCTTATGAAAGACCAAGTAGATGGCTTGTTAGTGCAGAATATACCAGCAGCGCTCATCAATAGTACGCTTACGCAAGCGGAGTTTAATAAAACGATGTACGAAGTGCGTAGCGGTAAGATTAAACTCTTATATATTGCACCGGAGCGACTAGGTTCTAATTTCTTCTGTAATGTGCTAAGAGCGTTGCCTATTGCTCAAGTCATTGTGGACGAGGCTCATTGTATCTCCGAGTGGGGCCATGACTTTAGACCGTCCTATCGCCTCATCGGTGAGTGGCTGAATTCACTGCCTAAAAGGCCTATTGTAGGTGCTTTCACAGCGACGGCGACGAAATATGTAGAAAATGATATCAAGAAACTATTAGGTTTAGATAATGCGAATGTGTACGTAACGGGCTTTGATCGGCCTAATTTATCCTTCTCTGTCATCCGTACACCTAAGCGCATGGATTATGTGGTTCACTATGTACGCCAACATGCCAATGAAAATGGTATTATTTACTGTGCGACGCGTAAGGATGTAGATCGAGTGTACGAAAATCTAACCCGTGCAGGCATTAAGGTGGGCCATTATCATGGAGGTCTCAGCGATGAGGTGCGCCGTGAGATGCAAAATGCTTATGCAGATGATAAACTACAGGTCATGGTGGCTACCAATGCCTTTGGTATGGGTATCGACAAGAGTAATGTGCGCTATGTGTTGCATTACCAAATGCCGCGCAACATGGAGTCCTACTATCAAGAGGCGGGCCGTGCAGGTCGCGATGGAGCTCCTGCAGAATGTATCTTGCTCTACAGTGGGCAGGATGTACAGGTTCATAAATATTTGATTGAACAGTCCATCGAGACACCTGAGCGACAAGAGGTGGAGCTCCGCAAGTTACAGTCTATGATTGATTACTGTTTCTGCAGTAATTGTTTACGTAAATATATGCTTAACTATTTTGGTGAAAGCACCGTTTGGACTACTTGCGATAATTGTAGTTCCTGTAAAGGCTCCGGTGATAAGGTAAATGTAACAAAAGAGGCAAAGGCTATCTTCCGTGCTATTATGGGCACTGATGAGCGCTATGGTGCTTCTATGATTACCTCTATCGTGCGCGGTGAGCGAACTGATCGCATTATGCGAGCAGGCCACGATGCACTCCCTGTATTTGGTTTACTAAGTAATGTAGACGAGAAATCTATTAAAGGGCTCATTCAACAATTTGTAGCTTCTGGTTATTTGCGTAGTTCTTCAGGTAAGTATCCTGTGCTATCTTTGACGGCTGGCGCTGAGGAGGTCCTCGGTGGGCATAAAGAGGTGGAGGAAATCAGGCAACATGTGTCTGTACCATCTAGAACTAGTCGGTCTACGTCTACTACATCACGAGGAAAATCTAGTTCTGGGGCGGGTGGTTTATTTGAACATTTACGACAACATCGCAAGCGCTTAGCCGAAGAGGCAGGGCTTCGACCATATCTTATCTTCCCCGATACAGTGCTTATTGACCTAGCCAATTTACGACCCACTACATTAGGTGAGTTTGGCAATGTTAAGGGTGTAGGGGAAGCAAAATTGAAAAAATATGGCCTCAGTTTTTTACAGGCCATTGCAGAATATAAGGGATAATAAATTTTACTGTATATATGGTAGTACTATGTATTTTTTAGTATGATAGTACTATATATTGTAAGATATAGGTTAGTATTATTCGACGTATTATACATAGATTTAGGGGGACATATGAGTCTAGCAGATACACAATACCTCGGTATTATTGAAAATATTTTAGAACATGGCACGTATGGTCAAAACCGTACCGGTGTTGCAACTTATAAATTGCCACATCAAATTATGCAATTTGACTTGCAAGAGGAATTCCCAATTTTAACTACAAAATTTGTAGCTTTCAAAACGGCGGTAAAAGAATTGTTATGGATTTGGCAAATGCAGTCTAACGATGTACGTAAATTACAAGAAATGAACGTGCGCGTATGGGATGAGTGGATGCGTGAAGATGGTACCATTGGTAAGGCCTATGGTTACCAAATTGCAAAGTACAAACAACTTGATAATCTCATCAAGACTATCAAGGAAGATCCTGATAGCCGTCGTATGATTGTTACATTGTGGAATATTGAAGATTTAGATGATATGGCATTGCAACCATGTGCGTATGAAACATTATGGGATGTAGCTGATGGACACTTGAACTGCATGCTCATTCAACGCAGTGGCGATATGGGCCTTGGCGTTCCATTCAATACCGCTCAATATGCAGCGTTACAATGTATGATCGCTCAAGTAACAGGTCTCAAACCTGGTAAATTTACTCATGTTATCAACAATGCTCATGTCTATGAAAACCATGTAGAAGCATTGCGCGAGCAGTTAGCACGTCGCGATCAAGCGTTGCCAGCTCCAAAAATTATTGTGAATCCTGAAATAAAAGACTTTTATGATTTCACACCAGAGGACATTACATTAGACGGGTATGAACATCTAGGTAAACTGTCCATGACTGTTGCCGTATAGAACTGAGTTCATGTCCATAGCTAAATGGAATTATATGTATGACTGTTGCTATATAGTATTAATCGAAAGAGGCCGATATGTTAGCATTAATCGTAGCCGTAGCACATAATCGTGTGATCGGTAAAGATAATACCTTGATTTGGCACTTGCCGAATGATTTGAAATTCTTTAAAGAGAAAACTACAGGTCATGTCATCATTATGGGCCGTAAGACCTTTGAAAGTTTGCCGTTCTTGTTGCCAAATCGTGAGCACTGGGTGATTACCCGTGATAAGGGCTTTGATGCGCCAGAAGGAGTTAAGATTTTCCATAGTCCTGAGGCGGCTGCAGAAGCAGCGCGTGTTCTTGATGCGGCCTATGTTATCGGCGGTGCTCAAGTATACGAGGCTTTCTTGCCTTACGTAGATACGATGTACATTACAGAAGTAGACCACGAATTTGAAGGGGATGCATTTTTCCCAGAGTTCTCAGAGGAGGCTTTCACCCTTGAATCCGTTGTAGACGGCGTGGTGGATGAGAAGAATACATATCCTCATCGTTTTGTAACCTATCGCAGAAAGGCATCTAAATGAGTGAAAGAATGTTTGCCATTATAGGCAGTGAATTAAATGTTAAGCCAAAGCAGGTGCAAGCTGCCGTAGAATTATTAGACGAAGGCAATACGGTGCCATTTATTGCGCGTTACCGTAAAGAGGTAACGGGCGAATTGCAAGATGAGCAATTGCGCACCATTGAAGAACGCATTAAATATCTGCGCAACTTGGAAACACGTCGCCAAGAAATCATTGCATCTATTACAGAGCAAGAAAAGATGACCGACGAGTTGATGAAAGCCTTAGAGGCTGCCACAAAGCTTCAAGAATTAGAGGATTTGTATTTACCGTATCGTCCTAAGAAACGTACACGCGCCATGATTGCCCGTGAACGAGGCTTAGAGCCGTTGGCGGAAATGATCCTTAATGATACGGTTACCTCTGGTGATCCATTAGAGATTGCTAAAGACTTTGTAACGGAAGAGGTGCCAACCCCAGAAGACGCTATTCAAGGTGCATCTGATATCGTAGCGGAAATCGTTAGTGATAGTGCTGACTTCCGTGCGTACTTGCGTAAAAAGATGTGGAACGAAGGCTTTATTCAAGCTGAGTTAACCGGTGACGAAGAGGTACAACAACAATTCTTGCAATATGCAGAATATGCGGAGCCTGTTCGTCAAATGCCGTCTCACCGTATCTTGGCCGTTAATCGCGGTGAAAAATTAGGGGCCTTAAAATTAGCCCTTACCGTACCGGGCGATACATATGTTGCTTATATGGTGCAAAAGTTAGAGAAAAATCCAAAGTCTATCTTCGTAGATTATAAAGCCGCGGCCGTAGCAGATGCGTACAAACGTTTAATTTTCCCTGCTCTAGAGCGCGATATCCGCAATGAGTTGACGGAAAATGCGGACGAGCAAGCTATCAAGGTGTTTGGTGTAAACCTTAAAAACCTATTGTTACAACCACCTTTGGCAGGCCATGTTATTATGGGACTTGACCCTGGTTACCGCACAGGTTGTAAGATGGCCATCATCGATCAACAAGGTAATGTGCTCGATTACGGTGCCTACTATTTAACAAATAGTGAAAAGCTTCGCAAGGAAGCACAAAAGGTATTGGCTGATAAAATTCGTAAGTTCAAAGTTACCCTCTTATCTATCGGTAATGGTACTGCATCCTACGAAACAGAGCAGTTTGCATCTACTATGATTGAAGAGGAGAAATTAGACTGCCACTACATCATTACTAATGAAGCAGGTGCATCTGTGTACTCCGCATCTAAATTGGCTATCGATGAATTACCAGATTTAGACGTAACAATTCGCGGTGCCGTATCCATTGCACGCCGCGTGCAAGATCCATTGGCTGAATCCGTTAAAATTGATCCTAAATCTATCGGCGTAGGTCAATACCAACATGACGTAAACCAAAAACAATTGACTCATACCTTAGATCAAGTCGTTGAAACTGTAGTAAACCACGTTGGGGTAGAGCTCAATACTGCATCTCCTGCTATTTTGCAACATATTGCAGGTATTTCTAGTACAGTGGCTAAAAATATCGTTGCATATCGTCAAGAGAATGGTGTATTTAAAAGCCGTAAAGAATTGTTGAAAGTACCTCGCTTAGGCCCTGCGGCGTTTACACAATGTGCGGGCTTCCTTCGCTTGCAACACGGTAAAAATCCATTAGATAATACATCTGTCCATCCTGAGTCTTATGAATTGGCAGAACGCATTATTGGTGAATTAGGTTTTACCTTGAAAGATTTGCAAGACAAAGCGCAATTGGAAGCATTACAAGTGAAATTACCACTTGTTGATGCCGGAAAAATGGCCGCAAAACTCGATGCAGGTGTACCAACAGTACGAGATATCTTAGGGGCTTTGGCAAAACCAGGTCGTGACCCTCGTGAAGATTTGCCAGCACCACTTACTAGAAAACATGTAGTAAGCCTTGAAGATATTCAAGTTGGTACTGTTGTAAAAGGTACTGTTCACAACGTAGTTGATTTTGGTGCCTTTGTAGACTTTGGTCTTAAAACTAATGGTCTTTTACATCGCAGTGAATTATGTAATAGCCGTCAACATCCATCTGATGTGCTGGCTGTAGGCGATATCATTGAAGCTCAAATTATTTCTGTTGATGTAAAACGTAATCGTATCGGTTTATCTGTAAAAGCATTACAACTAGAAAAGCCAAAGAATAGCGATAATAACCGAAACAGAAATAACAACGGACAACGCCGAAACAACGATCGTAATAATAACCGAAACAATAACCGTAACAATAACCGTAACAATAACCGTAACAATGGTGGTCGTCAAAACAATTAGTATCAATTGAATTATATTATTGAGAAATACTTTTGACTAAAAGTCATTGTACACAAAACCGCACTCACTATGGATTTTGAGGGTGCGGTTTTTCTATATAACTTAAAACTATGTATAATAATGCAGAACAGATATATCGAAAATGATATATCTGATTGAAATATTTAGATATAAGGAGTATGATGAAATCACAGAGGAAATCTTCCTCAATCTATATTCCTACATAGGAGGTAATGCTATGAGCTTGAACCTTAAAGAAAGATATGGACTTTTAATTAATAATGAATGGGTAGCTGCATCTGACGGCGCTGAATTTAATGTATATAACCCTGCTAATGGCGAACAACTTGCTATCTGTGCAGAGGCTACGAAAGACGATGTTGATAAAGCGGTAGACGCTGCAACAGAAGCTTTTAAAACTTGGAAAACAGTATCTCAAGTAGATCGCGCTGATTACTTGTTAAAAATTGCTGACGCTATCGATGCTCATAAAGAGTATTTGGCACAAGTTGAAACATATGACAATGGTAAACCAATCCGTGAAACTTTGAACGTAGATATTCCACTTGGCGCTGACCATTTCCGTTACTTCGCTGGCGTGCTTCGTTCCGAAGAAGGCTCTGCACAAGTATTTGACGAAAATACATTGAGCCTCATCGTTCGCGAACCGATTGGCGTTGTAGGTCAAGTCGTGCCTTGGAACTTCCCATTCCTAATGGCTGCTTGGAAATTGGCACCAGCTCTTGCAGCAGGTTGTACAGTTGTAATTAAACCTTCTAGCCATACATCCCTTAGCCTTTTAGTATTAGGCGATATTTTGAAAGACATCTTGCCAGCAGGCGTTGTGAACATCGTAACTGGTAAAGGTTCTAAATCTGGTCAATATATCCTTGATCATCCTGGCTTCAGCAAACTTGCTTTCACAGGCTCTACAGAAGTAGGTCTTGATGTATATAAAGCAGCATCTGAACGCTTGATTCCAGCTACATTGGAATTAGGTGGTAAATCTGCGAATATCTTCTTTGAAGATGCAAACTGGAAACAAGCTCTTGATGGGGCAATGCTCGGCATCCTCTTCAACCAAGGTCAAGTATGCTGCGCAGGTTCCCGTATCTTCGTACAAGATACAATTTATGATAAATTTGTAGCTGAACTTTCCGCTTTATTTGATAAAGTAAAAGTTGGTTTACCTTGGGAAGAATCTACACAACTTGGTTCTTTGATTTACGAAGCACAAGTTGAGAAAGTACTTAGCTATGTAGAACTTGCTAAAGAAGAAGGCGCACGCATTGCAGCTGGTGGTGTACGCGTTACTGACGGCGAACTTGGTAAAGGTTGCTTCATTAGACCTACACTTATCGTAGATGCGACAAACGATATGCGCGTAGCTCGCGAAGAAATCTTCGGCCCTGTAGCTGTTGTAATTAAATTCCACAGCGAAGAAGAAGTGATCGAACAAGCTAATGACAGCTTATACGGTCTTGGCGGTGGCGTATTTACACAAAATCTTAACCGCGCAATCCGCGTAGCTCGAGCAATCGAAACAGGTCGTATGTGGGTAAATACATATAACTCCATCCCAGCAGGTGCACCATTTGGTGGCTATAAACAATCTGGTATCGGCCGTGAAACTCACAAAGTTATCCTTGAACACTACACTCAAATGAAAAACATCATTATTAACTTGAGCGATAAACCATCTGGTTTCTACGATTTAGATTAATCATATATAAATTTCTCCAATAAACTATAACAATGAGGCACCTCCTTGGAGGTGCCTTTTTTGTGATTAACAATAGCTTATTATCTGTGAAAGGATACAGTATGCTATAATTGTAGCCATATAAAATCGTGTTGTTTAGAGAGGGCCATTAGAAAATCAAACCCTAAGACAATACTTAAGCAAATAGAGTAAATGCATAGTGAAGAATATTTATACTAGATAAAAATAAGGAGTATCGAATTAATGAATCCTATTCCCATCAAAAAATTGTATAATCCCCAATATGATTTGTTATCTACTAGCGATAGAATGGAATTATTACATAAGATTGGAAAAATATATAATTTAGAATTAATATGCTTTAAAGAATTTACTGCCTTTGGAAAATCCACATATACGGCGGTATATCGTTCACATGATGGTATAGAATTTGTATTTGTTCCTGGAGATACTGTTACGTTAGGGTTTGATTTTAAAAATAAACCATTTCAGGATATTTTTAATGATGAAAATTTAGCGGACCTTGCCTATCCATTTGTCGAGGGATATGAAGAGGAAATCTTTAGTGAAGACGATGTTCAAACTAAGATTCGCGAAACACTGGAAGATGAAGAGGTACTATCCAACATAGAAACGTATTTTAAACATAATTTTACTCGAGAAGATGAGTTTGTAATCCATCCATTATTGGTACAAAAAGAGTATAGTGAGACCTGTTGGAGTCTTATTCCAGCTGATATGCTTACACAAAATAAAGAATGGCAAAACATGATAAAAAAAGCCGAGGAAAAAGGTGTTTCTGAAGTGATGGTGCACAATACTGTTTGTTTATATAAAACAGACGATAGCAATTGGTGTGGCAAACTTTATGAAGAAACAACATTTAAGAAACTTTTACAGGATATAAAAGATAATAGATATTCTTTGCCTACACAAAGAGAGTGGGAGTATTTAGCTGGCAAGGGGTGTAGAACTATCTTTCCATGGGGAAACAATATAGATTTCTCTATGAATTTAAAGCATATGGAATGGATGGATACTGATGGAGAGTATACGTTAGAAAAAGAAAACTTTTTTGGCCTTGTTATAGGTGACGATCCGTATTGTAGAGAAATTGTATATGATAATGATGTGTTTTCCTATAAAGGTGGAGATGGTGGCCGCAATTTATGTGGAGGATTAGGTATTGTGTGGGGCTATCTTCCTATTTCACCATATTTTCAAGATAGGGAGGTAGGAATGGGCGATTATATAAATGGTGGATATGATTTCTTTAGGAGGATTATAAGAATTGTTGATGATAGTGTGAAATGATGTCACATATAATAATTCTAAAATATCAAATGATAACGTCGTCTCATACGTAAAAGAGGTACCCTAGAGGGTACCTCTTTTATTAATATTGGGATAAGCGGAATATTCTTCTATATTCTTGCGGTGCATCAGATCCATCAGATGGTTTTATGATGACTCTAATATATATTTTTTCTTTGAAGTCTGGATATGTTGAAGCATATTCTTTGCAGAATTGATCCATACGATTGAAAAAGTTTATTACATCTTGATTTTGTATAGCCGAATAGGGGATAGGCATTTCAATATATAAAGAAGATGTATCATATGTGGCATAGGATAACTCCTCTGCCGTTAGATAGTTTTTCATTAATGGGAATACAGTTATCAACGGAATGTTGGTTATCAGTATTCGCTCAACTTGTGGTACAACAGGTGCAGAGGTGTGCAAGACTTCAGATATTTCAATTGGTATTTGGGGATACTTATCAAAGGTGACTTGCCATGTATTGTTCCTTTGTGACTCCAAGTGATATGTTAGGTTAGGATAATTCTTACTTATATATTGTTGAACTTCCTCTTCACTGTAATGTGATAGAAGATGACAACCCGTTGTTAGTATGAGGGATAGTACAATCAACGGTAGTAATACAAATCTTTTAAGAGTAAATGGTTTCATTGGTATTCCTTTTATACTATTTTAGAAAGTTCATTAAATCGTAATTGCTTAACAGACATTGCTTAATTATTGGCGGTATTTTGAAGTACGTTCTTTTAATCATATTATACCTAAAACATATTTTTACTTATATAGTTGATTAATACCATACAATTCTCCAATAAACTATAACAATGAGGCACCTCCTTGGAGATGCCTTTTTGTGCTTAATATAGACAATCAGTATCTTATCGGTATCGAGAGACCTTATGCTATAATTAAGAACATCTAAGAATGTATTGTAAAAGAGACTGGTAAAAAATGAAAAAACTTGAAATGTTAGGATATTTTTGGATTTTCATATCTATGTCGTTATCCATAGGGTTATATAAACTTGAGATTAGTAAACGTGTCATTGATGAAAAATATGAATATATCAAAAGACATAGAGCTTTTGGTAATTTAACTAGGTATTTATCTATAATTGCCATTATAAGTATATTACTACTAAACCTTAACTTTTTAGTCTATAAAGATTATGAGTTTGTGTCACGTTTTGGTGGGGCTTGGGGATTCTTCGTGCTTTTGATAATGTGTACAGGATTTTTTCAAAAGAGAGACAGTTTATATTATAAACGTGGGATAATTGCTATTGTTTCAATATTATTCGGTGTTGTAGGCTCTGCTTATGCGTTTAAAGATATATTCTTTAAGTAGTAAAGAGAAAGATTGAATACAAGAAAAGTATCGTCGATGAAAAATGAGGTAAAAGATGAGTAGGTTAACAATATTAGGTAGTACGTTTGTTTTTGCATCTATCATATCGGGAATAGCCTTATATAAACTTGAAATTCGTAAGACTTCAATTAATGAAGAGTATGAATACATAAAAAAACATAGAGTTTTTGGTAGTTTAACAAAATATTTGTCTATTATTTCTCTTATAAGTTTAGCTCTACTGATTCTTAAAATTATAATTGATAGAGATTATACAGTAATTGTGAGTTATGGAAGTGTTTGGACTATTTTTACACTTGTTACACTGTGCACAGGATATTTTCAAAAAAGAGATAGCATATATTACAATCGTGGACTCATTGCCGTATTTTCGATGCTGATGTTTATTACTGTTTGCATCTATGCGTTTAGGAAGGTATTATTCTAAATAAAAAATATATATTGTTTTATTATCTTAGACTAATAATATAGAATTCTTCAATAAACCATAATAAGAAGACACCTCCTTCGAGGTGCCTTTTTTGTGCATAATATAGAAGATCAGTATCTAATAAGTGTGGAGCTGCCGTATGCTATAATTAAGAACATTTAAGAGTGTATTGTAAAAGAGACTGGTAAAATGATTAAAGGAGAGTATAAACCATGATTCATTTAGATTATCTATTAGTTATAGGAATATTACTTAGCATTTTACTCTTTCTTTTGGTTGGAGTCTTTTACTATAGTAAGGCTAAACTTTTAAAGGGACTCAATATTTGGTTCTTAATAATACTTAGTGCTCTTTTAAGTTATTTATTATATCCCTTATATGAACTGACAGATTATAGAGAAGAATTTACGTCAATCGTTATAATCGCTGCGATAATCATTAAAATAATTATCAATTTGTCTATATTTATGATAGCTGATAGAATAACAATGAAATGGATTTCTAAATTAATTTTGATTCTATGGGTTGTTCTTGTTGAATGTTTGTATATGCCTATTCATTTATCATACCTTGTTTTCCTTTGTGTGTCAGGTGGAATCGTTTTAATAGAACAGTTAAGAGAGAGAAGAAAGAACATTTAGTTTTGACTTGTAATTACTTTTATAGCGCTCACCTTTGAAATATGATATACTATTCTAACGCGCATAATTCGTGTGCGATAGGAGGAAACACATTTAGATGTTAGAAAAATTTGAACAATTAATGATTAGCGAACCTGTTCTAAGAGCGTTAAATGATATGGGCTTTGAAGAGCCTACGCCAATTCAACAGGAAGCTATCCCAGTAGCCATGAGCGGTAAAGACATGATCGGTCAAGCTCAAACAGGTACTGGTAAGACAGCAGCATTTGGCTTGCCTGTATTGGAACGCGTAGATGGGAATGAGCGTCACGTTCAAGTAGTTATTTTATCCCCTACACGAGAATTAGCTATCCAAGTAGCTGAAGAGCTTAATAAAATGGCTCAATACACGAATATCACAGCACTACCTATTTACGGTGGTCAAGATATTAATCGTCAGTTCCGTGCCTTGAAAAAAAATCCACAAATCATCGTTGCCACTCCAGGCCGATTGATGGACCATATGGATCGTGGTTCTATCCACTTTGACCATGTGAAAGTTGTGGTATTGGACGAAGCCGACGAAATGTTAAACATGGGCTTTGTTGATGATATCAATAAAATCTTGGGTGCTATCCCAGAAGACCATCAAACATTGTTGTTCTCCGCAACTATGCCTAAAGCTATCCAACAATTAGCTGAAACATATTTGACAGAGCCAACATTGATTCGTATGAAACCGACTCAAGTTACGATGGACTTAATTGAACAATATTATATCGAAGTGCAAGACCGTCAAAAATTCGATGTTCTTTGCCGCTTGTTCGATATTCAAACACCTGAACTTGCTATTATCTTCACACGTACAAAACGTCGTGTTGATGAAGTAACTGAAGGTCTTAAGAAACGTGGTTACATGGCGGAAGGCATCCATGGCGATTTGTCTCAACAAAAACGGGACAGCGTAATCCGTCAATTCCGCGAAGGTACCATCGATATTCTCGTGGCTACTGATGTGGCAGCTCGTGGTCTTGATATTTCTGGCGTATCTCACGTATATAACTACGATATGCCTCAAGATCCTGAAAGCTACACACACCGCGTAGGTCGTACAGGCCGTGCTGGTAAAGCTGGTCAAGCTTTCACGTTTGTTATCCCTCGTGAAATGGAGCATTTACATGCTATCGAGCGTTTAACAAAACGTAAAATTGCACGCCGCCGTGCACCTTCCTTAGGTGAAGTTCTTGAAGGTCAACAACGTTTGGCAATTGAAAGCCTCGTTGAAATGACAGATAATTTAGAAGCATTAGCGCCATTCAAATCTAGTGCAGAGGAATTGTTGAATGATACAGATTCCGTAACACTTTTGGCGGCAGCTCTTAAATTGTTAACAAAAGAACCAGATACAACTCCTGTAAATATTACAGAAGAAAAACCATTGCGTGTACGCCGTCGCCGTGAAGGTGGTCGTAGTGACCGACGCCGTGGTGACCGTCGTAGAGATGGTGATCGCCGCCGTGACGGAGATCGTCGTCGCGATGATCGCCCTCGTCGCAGCCGCGATGACCGTAGAGGTGAACGTCGTGATGACCGTCGCAGAGATGATCGTAGATCTGATCGTCCACGTGGTGACAGAAAACCTCGTCATCAAGGTGAAGGTTTCAAACCTTACTTTAAAGACTAATAGAATGTGGATTGTTTTCGGGCAATCCACATTTTTTATTACTTAATAGTTAATACTATCTATCTTGATAAGTGTTGAGAATTCTGTTATAATAGATAATAATTATTTCTTGTGAATGGCCGATAATGGTCGATGCCTTATAGATTTCCAAGTGGAGAAAGGTAGAGTAGAGTATTATGGATATCGCACAAATTCTGCGTAGCCAAGGGTTCAAAGTAACCCCACAACGTATTGCGATTTATGATGCCTTGCGTGGTCATCATGATCATCCAACAGCAGAAATGTTGTATCATACGTTGCGCCCTGAACATCCAAGCATGAGCTTGGCAACCGTGTACAAGACGATGGAGATTTTTGAAAAAATCGGTCTTGTAAAAATTTTAGAAGTAGGTGATGAGCGCGCTCATTACGATTGGGACACACAAGCTCATTCCCATATTCGTTGCATCCGTTGCAACAAGGTAGAGGATATGATGGGCATTGATTTACAAGCTATTAAAACAATTGCTGATCAAGGTAGCGAGTATCAAATCACAGGTCAACATATTACCTTTGAAGGTGTATGCCCTGAGTGTGCTAAAAAAGAAAGTCATTAATACATAACCCCTGTCGCGAAGGGCTCCTTCACGGTAGGGGTTATATTAGTTATATATGTCTTATATTCATTAAGCTTTGGAAATAGATGTAAGCGTAATAGAATAGATATTAGAATTAAGTATTTTAGAATTATAAAATTATAGAATTATATAAATATAAAGGAGTATTATGTTTGTCATCGGCAGTCATTTATCAATTAGCAAAGGTTATTTAAACATGGGGAAGGAAGCTACAAAAATTGGGGGCAATACATTCCAATATTTTACACGGAATCCTCGTGGTGGTAGTATGCGTGCCCTCGATGTAGAGGATATGAATAGCTTGAGTGTGTATATGAAAGAACATAACTTTGGTACCTTATTAGCTCATGCACCTTACACGTATAATCCATGTGCAGCAAAAGAAGATTTGCGCGCTTTTGCAAAACAAGCCATGACAGAAGATCTAGAGCGTATGGAATATTTACCAGGACAAATGTATAACTTTCACCCTGGTAGCCATGTAAAACAAGGTGTAGATCAAGGCATCGAATATATCGTAGAATGTTTGAATGAAATCTTATTCCCTGGCATGAAAACAACAGTTCTCTTAGAAGTCATGGCAGGTAAGGGCACAGAAATTGGTTCTCGCTTTGAAGAGATTGCACGCATTATAGATGGTGTGAAATTAAAAGAATACATGGGTGTTTGTGTAGATACTTGTCACATTCACGAAGGTGGTTATGATATCGTTAATAATCTTGATGGTGTTATCGACGAGTTTGACCGTATTGTAGGATTAGACCGTTTGAAAGCCATTCACTTGAATGACTCTAAAAATCCTATGGGTGCTCATAAAGATCGGCACGAAAAAATTGGTGAAGGTCACATCGGTATCGATGCCATCGCTCGTATTGTGACACATCCTAAATTGACGAACTTGCCGTTCTATTTGGAAACGCCAAACGAACTCGATGGGTATGCAAAAGAAATTGCTATGTTACGCTCTATTGTAGAGAATCAATAATTAAGCTAAAAAGCAGTCTTAGTTATATAATTATTTATATAACTACATTCAGATAAGGTATAGGGAGAGCTGGAAAGGGGGATAAAATGCGTTTTTTACATACTGCCGATTGGCATTTAGGACGTATTTTTTATGGTCAGTACTTAACCGAAGACCAAGCTCATGTGCTGGAGAATCAGTTCTTTTCTATTTTGAAAGATGAAAAAATCGACGGCATCTTGTTAGCCGGGGACGTATTTGATAGAGCGGTACCTCCTATTGAAGCTATTGAGTTATGGGATTCCATCATTACCCGTCTCGCTATGGATTATAAGGTACCACTCTTCGTGGTAAGTGGTAATCACGATGGAGCTGAACGCCTTGAAGTGGGGCGCTCTATGTTGAGTCAATCAGGCATCCATATTTGGGGATCCCCTCATCATGCATTACAACCCTTTGAATTTGAAGGTGCTGATGGTAAAGTGGCCATTTGCCCTATGCCCTTTAGCGAGCCTCGTCGCATTGGGGATGCATTAGGGTTAGGTTTTGCTACCCCTTCTTTGGAAACTGGTCTCAATCTACATAATTATGATCAAATGTATCAGGCTTGGAGCAACCATTTACGTAATCAAGTGCCAAAGGGGATGCGTAGCATTGCTATTAGTCATGCCTTTGTAATGGGCGGTGATGTAGGTGGCTCTGAGCGTACCTTATCTATCGGTGGTAGTGAACAAGTAAGTCCACAAGTCTTTAAAGACTTTCACTATACAGCCCTTGGCCATTTGCATGGGCCTCAGCGAATGGGGGCAGACTATATTCGTTATAGCGGATCGCCATTAAAGTATTCCTTTGATGAGCATACGCAGAAGAAATCTTTTACCATCGTTGATATGAATACAAAGGGACAAGTAGATGTTAGCACCATTCCTGTAGATGCGAAGCGAGATGTAGTTATTTTAGAAGGTTACTTTGAAGACCTCCTAAATAATAAAGAATTACAAGCTAAGCATAAAGACGATTACGTGCAGGCTCGATTGCTTGATACGATGCCTATTATGGATGGGATGGCTAAGCTGCGCCAAGTGTATCATCGATGCATGACTATTGATTTAGTAGGTCGCGTGGCAACTCCTATGGCAGATATGGATGAAGCCGTTTTTAAAGAGTTAAACGAACGCGAATTATTTAATCAGTTTGCTGAAACCGTGTGGAAAGAGCCATTAACAGAGCGTGAGCAACAATACATTAACTCTGTATGGGATCGAATTCTAAAGGAGGACTAAATGAAGCCTATATCTTTAACTATAGAAGCCTTTGGTCCGTACCGCGATTCGGTTACCTTGGACTTTAATGAGCTCCAAAACCATTCCATGTTCCTCATCTCTGGTCCTACAGGGGCGGGGAAAACATCCATACTAGATGCGATGGTGTATGCCTTGTATGGTGAGCCTAGTGGAGAGGTGCGCAAAACGGATGCTATCCGTAGTGATTTTGCAGAACCTCAGCATATGACGCGTGTTGATTTTTCCTTTGCTATCGGTGAGGCTCGGTATCGTGTTGAAAGATTGCCAAAACAATTGGTAGCTAAAAAACGTGGTACAGGTATGCGTGAGCAGAATGCTAGTGCTACTGTATACGAAATGAAAGATGGGGAGTGGAAAGTTATTGCTACCTCTGCCGCTGCTATTCGTGATACGATTCAACGAATTATTGGTTTTCGTAAAGATCAATTCTTACAAGTAGTACTTTTGCCGCAAGGGGAGTTTAGAAAATTATTAGTAGCCTCCACCAGTGAACGAGAGGAGTTATTACATACACTCTTTAGAACTGAGTTATATCGAAGATTACAGGATGCCCTAAAATCTGCTTATGATGAGGCAAAATCCGGTATTGAAGAAAATATAACAAAACAATCTGCATTACTGCAATCCATTCCGCATGATGAAGAAATCCCTGTACTAACTATTGAGCATGTACGAGAGCTTTTGAAAGATAGAGAACCTCATCGTGATACGCTTGTTGTTGAACGTAATAAAGCTGTAGATGTAGTGGATCAGTTCAATACATTGCGCAATGAGTGGGCCTTATATAATCAGGTACAACAATCTCTTATTGAGGCTACGAACAAATTAGACTTGGTAAAAGAAAGAGAAAAGGAGCGGTCTAGTTTAAATGAAAAGGTTCAGTTCCTCACCAGTTTAACACCAAGCTATGAATTATATAAACAACTTGATGATAAACAGTCGGTGTTAAAAACCTTGAAAACGGCACTTTCAGATGCAAAAAAAAGTGTAGAGGTCGCAGCTCAACATGAGTCTAAATGTACAGCGGCTTATGAAATGTTAGAATCTCAAGCTGAAACTATACAAGCTAAGAGGACTGCGTTGGCTCAATTACAACAGCAGGCCGAACAGTTTAATGAGTTAGTAGTGCTAAATAAGGAATTGAGCACATTAAATAGCCAATTAGAAACACAAGACCGTGAGAAAAGTGAAGCTAAGTTGCAGGCTCAGCACAAGTTAGTAGCTGATTTAGAGGCTAAGTTAGTTGCGGACAGGCAGCAGTTACAAGGTAATAGCAAAGCATTAGACTCTATTTCCCGTATCCAAGAACAGTTAAGTCATTTGCAACGATATTCTGAATTGGTTGCTCAGAAACAGAAGGTTCAAAATGATATTGATGCTAAAGATAAGGCATTAGCTACGCTTGATGAATCTGTAAAGAACTCAACGGTACGGCTTGAACGGTTAGAACATCTGATGGCAGAGGGACGAGCTTTTGAACTGGTTCATTTGGTAGTAGATAATGAACCATGTCCTGTATGTGGCTCTACAGAGCATCCACAGTTAGCATCCAAGCCAGAGTTATACCCTACAAAAGAGGAAGTAGAAGAGGCACGCGCAGTGCGTGATGGGGCATTACAGAAGCGGGCTAGCGAAATTGGTCAGAAAGAAGCGTTATCTGTTCGTCTACATGAGTTAGATGAGCAAGTTAAAGACCAAGTTTCTAAACTTAAATCACATATTGCTGATTTTTCAGAAGATACTTTTGATTCTACTCAGCAAGACTTGTCATCCCAAATGAATCGACTTACAGCTTTGCGTAAAGACACTGAACAGTTGAGCGAAATGATAACTAAAAATGAGCATGACTTGATTGAGGGTAAAGATAAATTAGCGAAATTGGAAAACGATCATAATGAATTGATTAATGATTTGCATGACGTAGCGGTTCAGATTAGCTCTGTACAGGCTAAGATAGATGGGTTATCTAAGATATTGCCAACTACAGATCTTGATGCATGGCATAAACAGATTGAATCATTAGAGACTGAAATTAACACATATGATGAGCAGTTGAAGGTTTGTAAATCAAGTCTAGATGCTGCTAAAGAGCAGCTCAACGCTAAACGGGGTCGTTTAGAAATCTTATTTGTACAAGTGCAGGATGAAACAAAAAATCTTGATGGATTTTACCAAGACTATGTAAAATCATTACAATCAATTTCTGTATCTGAAGATGACTTTATAGATGCACTAGGTGATTATAAGGACTTAGATGCGTTTAAAACTGAGCTACATGCATTAGATGAGGCTTTTAGTACAGCTCAAGCTGTATATGATGCGGCTTTAAAACATGCCCAGTCTGTAATAGAACCAAGTGATACGGTTTCTGACGAAGTATATAATACGGCCGTAGAGAAACGTGATAATTTAGTAGGTTCTCTTGCGGCTTGGGATAAAGAAACAAAACATATTGAAACCACATTAGCATCATTAGAAGAACTGGAAAAGGCTATGGGCGAAGCTCGTGAGGAAATCACTTTCTTAAGCCGTCTTAACGACTTAGCCAATGGCGGTGAACAGGGCTTTAAAAATGTAACCTTTGAACGATATGTGCTAGGTGCTATTTTAGATGAAGTTGTGTATGCTGCCAATTTACGACTTCAAAAGATGAGTCGTAGTCGATATTCCTTGGAGCGGTCTGACTATACTGGTGGTGGTCGTGGCAAACAAGGCCTTGATTTGGCCGTTATGGATGCTTTCACAGGTCAGTCAAGACCGGCGAACACCTTGTCTGGTGGTGAAACCTTTTTGGCATCGATGGCTCTTGCCTTAGGTCTTGCGGATGTCATTCAAAGTTATGCAGGTGGTATTCATATGGATACGATGTTCATCGACGAAGGCTTTGGTACTTTAGATCCAGATACATTAGAACTTGCCATGGAAACATTGGTACAATTACAATTTTCTGGACGCCTCATCGGCATGATTTCTCATGTACCTGAATTAAAGACTCGTATACCTGCCCACTTAGAGGTCACACGCGGTGATGATGGCAGTACTGCAAAATTTGTGATTAACTAGCTATAGAATTGCCAAATGTGATACTATTAAAAGAGGAGAATTCCTACAAAAACATACTGGAATTAATTAAGGAGGTCCTATGAAATTTTCATTTGCTCACAATAATATAAATGTTAAGGATCTTGATAAAAGTTTAGCTTTCTATAAAGAGGCTTTATTACTTGAGGAATCTCGCCGCTTGGAAGATCCAAGTGGTGCTTTCATCCTTGTATATTTAAAAAGTCCATATACAGCGCATGAGCTAGAGCTTACTTGGTTGCGTGACTGGGATCGCCCTTATAATTTGGGAGATAATGAATTCCACTTGGCATTTTATGTAGATGACTATGAAGCAGCTCTTAAAAAACACAAAGAGATGGACGTTGTAGCCTACGAAAATGCTGATATGGGGATTTACTTCATTGCCGATCCAGACGGTTATTGGACAGAAATCATTCCGGCGGGTAAATATTAATGGAATATATGTTAACTCGTTTAGAATGGTTAGTTGGACCAGATAAAATCCAAACCTTAAAGAATACATCTGTGGCTCTCTTTGGTGTCGGTGGTGTAGGCGGTGGAGCTCTTGAGGCTCTAGTACGTGCAGGGGTTGGGCGGATTGTTCTTATCGACGGAGACTCTATAGCACCTAGTAATTTGAACCGCCAAATGATTACGACTCATGACACAATTGGAGAGCGTAAGGTAGAGGTAGCAAAGGCACGAGCCCTTTCTATTAATCCGGATGTAGTGATAGAAACTCATGATATTATGTATACTGAGGAAAGTTACCCTGGATTTATTCAAAGCTTGAACGTTGATTATGTAATCGATGCCATCGATATGGTAACGGCAAAACTTAATATTATTGAGGTGTGTCAACGTGAAAGCATCCCTGTTATTTCTTGTATGGGCGGCGGCAATCGCTTTTACCCTGAAAAACTTATGATTGCTGATATCAATAAGTCTCATACATGTCCTCTTGCGCGCGTTATGCGTCGGGAGTTAAAAAAACGGGGCATAAAAAAACAATTAGTTTTATTTTCTACAGAAAAACCGACAAAGCCACAGTTCCGTGGGGACGCAACAAGTCCTGGAACATGTAGTTTTGTGCCCCCAGTGGCAGGTTTTATATTAGCAGCACATGTGTTGCGTACAATTTTGGAGGTACCTGAACAATGAAAAAAGCAAAAATCCATATGGCTGACGGCGGCGATATTGTAATTGAATTATTTGATAAAGAAGCTCCTGGCACAGTACAAAACTTCATTGATTTGATCAATAAAGGTTTCTACAATGGTCTTCGTTTCCACCGTGTAATTCCTGGTTTCGTAGCTCAAGGTGGTTGCCCTAATGGCAATGGTACAGGCGGTCCTGGCTACACAATTAAAGATGAATTAATTGGTAACCCACACAAACACGAACGTGGTGCATTGTCTATGGCTCACCGTGGTCCTAATACTGGTGGTAGCCAATTCTTTATCGTATACGAACCACAACCTCATTTGGATGGTGTACATACAGTATTTGGTAAAGTAATTGAAGGTATGGACGTAGTTGATGGTATCCATCAAGGTGCTATCATGGAAACTGTTGAAGTAATCGAAGGTTAATCTCATGAATGATGTATCTATTAAACATCCGGAATGGCTATATATTGATGTAGACGGAAAGACATCATATGGGTATGACCAAGAGTGGTTCACAGATGAGTGGCAACGCCTGTCTGGTTGTGGTCCTACATCGGCATCACAAGTTTTGAGTTATTCGCTATTTAGGGATGGCTTATTAGATTTAGAAACCACATCCGATCAAACGCTTGCTTTAGAACGGATGAATTTAGTTTGGAAATATGTAAAGCCACGCTTTGGTGGTGGTGTTTATAAAACGCAATGGATGGAACGAGGCCTGATTCGTTTATTAGAAGATGAAGGCTGGTCATATGATGTACATATGTTAAATGTGTCTCCTTTTTGTGCTTCTCGTGTAGAGGTAGAGGCAGCAGCTCAGTTTATTCATGATGCATTGGCACAAGATGTGCCTGTGGCATTTTTGAATCGTCATAAGGGCAAGGAAAAGGCTCTTTATACATGGCATTGGGTTCCAATTCACAAGATTTTTAGGGATGGCGATGATATTCGCTGTGGCATCTTTGATGAAGGTGAAATCCGTGATTTTTCATTAGCGAATTGGATGAAAGATACCATTTTAGGTGGCGGTTTCTGTTATATTAGCCGTAAAGGTTAAGTAATAGAGCAATTAAAGTAATATACATACGCATCGCAATAACCTGCGGTGCGTATTGTAGTATAAAAGTAGGAGGTACTACATGAGTCAATGGATTACAGAGGAACAAACCCCTCATTTACGTCTCAGTGCTGAAGCAGAAGAAGTATTATATTCAGGTGAATCTGAGTTCCAAAAAATTGAAGTATTTAAATCTAAAGAGTATGGTACAATGCTCGCATTAGATGGCGTATTCCAAACATCTGAACGTGAAGAGTTCATCTACCATGAAATGATGAGTCATGTTCCATTGTTTTTACATCCAAATCCTGAACGTGTATTAATCATCGGTGGCGGTGATGGTGGCGTAGCTAGAGAATGTGTACGTCACGACTGTGTAAAAGAAGTAACGATGGTTGAAATCGACGGTAAAGTTGTGGAGCTTGCTAAACAATATTTGCCAACTATTGCTAAAGCTATGATTGAAAACCATCCTAAATTGACTGTAAAAATTGGTGATGGCATTGGTTTCATGGCAGAAGCGGAAGATTACTATGATGTAATTATTGTAGACTGCTCTGATCCAATCGGTCCTGGTGAAGGTTTATTTACTGAAGAGTTCTATAAGAATACATTAAAAGCTCTTAAAAAAGATGGCTTATTTGTACAACAAACAGAATCTCCAATGTTACATCAACCGCTCGTAGAGAAGGTATTTGGTTATGTAAATAATCACTTCCCAATTGCACGTTTATATACTGCATTTATTCCAATTTACCCAGCAGGCATGCATTGCTTCACATTGGGTTCCAAAACATTTGACCCATTAACATGGACACCAAATCGTGAACAAAACTTTGAAACTAAGTACTATAATGCTGAAATTCAAAAGGCTGCTTTTGCTTTGCCAAATTTTGTAAAAAACTATTTGCCAACTAAGTAAATAATATGTATAATAGGGGAGCACCATTCGTAAGGTATAACTTATGAATGTGCTTCCTTATTTTTATGAGGAGAAAGAGTTTATATTAGGGATAACACACTTTTTCATTTTATTTGTAAAAGTTAAATGAAATTGAGAAAAAGGTGTTGACACAAATCTCTAGAACAGATATAATTCTCTATGTTACGAAGACAACGTCTTCGATACCTACAAGGTGGTGGGTATGGTGAAGCGGTTAACACGGCGGATTGTGGCTCCGTTACGCGTGGGTTCGATCCCCACTACTCACCCCATAACCTACACATCATAATCACTGTAGGGGTGTCGCCAAGTGGTAAGGCAACGGACTTTGACTCCGTTATGCGCTGGTTCGATCCCAGCCACCCCTGCCAACATGACTCACTAGCTCAGTTGGCAGAGCACCTGACTTTTAATCAGGGTGTCCCGCGTTCGAGTCGCGGGTGAGTCACCAAATTAAAACTCACAAACTTCGGTTTGTGAGTTTTCTATCTCTATTCATAGAGTATTTGGTTATGATTGTATGTATAAAATCAATCAAAAATAAGTTGAAAAAATCTTTGAAAAAGAGGTTGACGATTTAAGATTAGATTGATATACTATACAAGTCGTTAGGGCTTAGAACTAACGTAACAGATCTTTGAAAACTGAACAATGATAGGTAATCAATCAATACGATTGAACATATGCCAGAGTGCGGGTTTTGACAAAGTCAAAACCAACCATAATTCAAAGTTACTTACATGTAACGACAACAAATAATGAGCTATTCAAATAGCTTCAAGATATCTTGGAGAGTTTGATCCTGGCTCAGGACGAACGCTGGCGGCGTGCTTAACACATGCAAGTCGAACGAAGAGCGATGGAAGCTTGCTTCTATCAATCTTAGTGGCGAACGGGTGAGTAACGCGTAATCAACCTGCCCTTCAGAGGGGGACAACAGTTGGAAACGACTGCTAATACCGCATACAATCTGACCTCGGCATCGAGGATGGATGAAAGGTGGCCTCTATTTATAAGCTATCACTGAAGGAGGGGATTGCGTCTGATTAGCTAGTTGGAGGGGTAACGGCCCACCAAGGCGATGATCAGTAGCCGGTCTGAGAGGATGAACGGCCACATTGGGACTGAGACACGGCCCAGACTCCTACGGGAGGCAGCAGTGGGGAATCTTCCGCAATGGACGAAAGTCTGACGGAGCAACGCCGCGTGAGTGATGACGGCCTTCGGGTTGTAAAGCTCTGTTAATCGGGACGAAAGGCCTTCTTGCGAATAGTTAGAAGGATTGACGGTACCGGAATAGAAAGCCACGGCTAACTACGTGCCAGCAGCCGCGGTAATACGTAGGTGGCAAGCGTTGTCCGGAATTATTGGGCGTAAAGCGCGCGCAGGCGGATTGGTCAGTCTGTCTTAAAAGTTCGGGGCTTAACCCCGTGATGGGATGGAAACTGCCAATCTAGAGTATCGGAGAGGAAAGTGGAATTCCTAGTGTAGCGGTGAAATGCGTAGATATTAGGAAGAACACCAGTGGCGAAGGCGACTTTCTGGACGAAAACTGACGCTGAGGCGCGAAAGCCAGGGGAGCGAACGGGATTAGATACCCCGGTAGTCCTGGCCGTAAACGATGGGTACTAGGTGTAGGAGGTATCGACCCCTTCTGTGCCGGAGTTAACGCAATAAGTACCCCGCCTGGGGAGTACGACCGCAAGGTTGAAACTCAAAGGAATTGACGGGGGCCCGCACAAGCGGTGGAGTATGTGGTTTAATTCGACGCAACGCGAAGAACCTTACCAGGTCTTGACATTGATGGACAGAACTAGAGATAGTTCCTCTTCTTCGGAAGCCAGAAAACAGGTGGTGCACGGTTGTCGTCAGCTCGTGTCGTGAGATGTTGGGTTAAGTCCCGCAACGAGCGCAACCCCTATCTTATGTTGCCAGCACTTCGGGTGGGAACTCATGAGAGACTGCCGCAGACAATGCGGAGGAAGGCGGGGATGACGTCAAATCATCATGCCCCTTATGACCTGGGCTACACACGTACTACAATGGGAGTTAATAGACGGAAGCAATACCGCGAGGTGGAGCAAACCCGAGAAACACTCTCTCAGTTCGGATCGTAGGCTGCAACTCGCCTACGTGAAGTCGGAATCGCTAGTAATC